>JAFDER010000002.1 GCA_019310245.1 Deltaproteobacteria bacterium | reverse complement strand
GGACACCGATGAGGTCAAGGCGAAGTGCGACAAGAGGTGCACCGAAGAAGGGAGCGAGGAGAAGAACGCCAAGTGCCACGAGAAGTGCACTAAGAAGGAGTCCGGCTGGCACTTCCACATCTGCATCCACCTCAAGAAGCCGCTCAACGACCTCGAGCTCACGATCAGCTTCTACGACGTCGAGGTCTTCCCCAGGCACCACGTGAACTCCTTTGCCATGATGCTCTACAAGAAGGGGGACAAGATCCTCATGCAGAACATCAAGATCTACAGGCCCGAGTTCAAGGCGAACCACAAGTACCTCCTGCAGGTCTCGAGCCAGAAGGTCACCAAGGCCCAGCAGGAGTTCAACCTGCGGGGGATCCCCACGGTCTACTCAAACGTCGTGGACTTCACCGAGTGATCGGAGCCGGGCCGCGCCTTTCTTGACAGCCTAAGGTCGCGTTTCTACACTGGCTCGCTGGGTTCACATGACGAGATCCCTCCGCATCCCGGTGCTCCTGGGCATCGGCGCCGCCTATCTGCTGACCGGGGTCGTCCTGGGCGTGACGCTGCTGTACCAGCCCGGCCGGTCGGACGTGCCCCTTCCCGGGATCACGGTCGCCGACGTCCCGGTGAGCTATGACGTGCCGCTCCATCCGCAGCTCGCGCGCATCGGCCGCGAGTACCTGCGCGGCACGGTGATCCTGAGCGACGGGGAGTTCGAGAGCTCCGTCGAGCGCCGCGAGCTGGGTGCCTACGTGGATTACGGGATGCTGGAGCGCAGGATCAGGTACCTTGTCACCCACCGCACGGACCTGGATGCGTTCCTGCGATCGCACGAGGAGTCCACGCTCGAGCAGGTCCGTCTCGGCCTGCCGGTGAGGCTCGATCCAGATCTCGCCCGCCAGAGCGTCCTCTCCATCAAGTACGCCTATGATCGGGATCCCGCGCCCGCCCGGCTGGACATGGAGACGCGCAAGATCATCCCCCACGAGGACGGTCGGCTGCTGATGGTGGACGAGACCCTGCACAAGCTCGAGCAGGCCCTCAATGCGGGCGGCCAGTCCGTGGAGCTGGCTCGCGTGGTCCTCGCGCCGGAGTCCACCACCGCCGAGCTCGAGGACGTGGACATCAGCACGGTGCTCGCGTGGTTCGAGACGCCGTACTGCCTGATGAAGAGGTGCTGGGATCGCAACCACAACCTCGAGCTGGGCGGCGATCTCCTCGACGGCACGATCATCGGTCCGGGCGAGACGCTCGACTTCAACGAGGTCCTGGGGGAGCGCAGCGAGGCCAGGGGCTTCCGGCTGGCGCCCACGATCGAGGCCGGCGTCCTCGTGCCCACGCCGGGTGGTGGGACCTGCCAGACCGCGAGCACCCTCTACGCGGCCTCCTTCTTCGCGGGGCTCGAGATCCTCGGCAGGAGGCCGCACTCGAGGCCCTCGGGCTACATCCTGCTGGGCCTGGATGCGACCGTCTCGTACCCCGAGGTCAACCTGCGCATGCGCAACCCCCACGACTTCCCCGTGGTCATCCACTACGTCGTCGGTGACGGGAAGATGCGCGTCGAGATCCTGGGCCGCGCTCGCGATCGCATGGTGCACTTCGTGCGCCGCATCACCCAGCGAACGCCGTACAAGGAGAAGATCGTCGAGAAGCAGGACTGGCCGGCCGGAGTGCGCGTGGTCGTGCAGCTCGGTGTTGACGGCTACCGCGTCAGGCGCTATCGCATCCAGTGGGAGGGGAGCCGTGCCTGGCGGGAGGTCACCGAGGACGTCTATCCGCCCACCCCCCAGCTCGTCGAGGTGGGAACGAACAAGAGCCTGTCCACCAAGGGCTTCACTCCTCCCCCCGGCGACACGCACAAGCCCTACCAGGCGGACAAGAGAATCAAATTCTACATGGATGAAAATGGAAAATATCAGAAGATCATCGCCAACTGGTGACAGGCCCAGGATCGTTCTCGGTGTGACCGGAGGGATCGCCGCCTACAAGTCGCCGCAGATCGTGAGGCTCCTGTCCGCGGAGGCCGATGTGCGCGTCGTGATGACCGAGGCCGCCCGGCGCTTCGTCACGCCGCTGACCTTTTCTGCCGTGTCGGGCCGTCCCGTGCTCACGGACATGTTCGAAGGCGGCGATGCCGGGGCCGTTGCCCACGTGACCCAGGCTGAGGAGGCGGACCTGTTCGTCGTGGCGCCCGCGACCGCCGACTTTCTCGCCCGCTCGGCCGAGGGTCGTGCCGACGACCTGCTCGGCGCCATGATGCTCGTCACCCGCGCGTCGGTCGTGATCGCGCCGGCCATGAACACGCGGATGTGGGAGCACCCGGCCACGCAGCGCAACCTCGCCGTGCTCAAGGGCTACGGTAGGATTCACCAGATTGGCCCGCTCGAGGGCGATCTGGCCTGCGGGTGGACGGGCCCGGGCCGCATGGCCGAGCCCGACGACATCGCGCGCTTCGCGCTCGGTCTGCTCAAGCGCGACGGGATCCTGAGGGGACGGCGCGTGCTCGTCACCTCCGGCCCGACAGAGGAGCCTCTCGATCCCGTGCGCGTGATCACGAACCGCTCCAGCGGCCGGATGGGCCACGCCATCGCCGCCGAGGCCGCCGCCGAGGGTGCATCGGTCACGCTCGTGCGCGGGCCCGTGTACGTGGACGATCCGCCCGGTGTCAAGGTGATCCCCGTACGAACCACGGAGCAGATGCACGCGGCCGTGAGCGAGAGGCTCGAGCGAATGGACGTCGTGTTCATGGCCGCAGCGGTTGCCGACTACCGGCCGAGGAGCGTTTCCGAGGGCAAGCTGCGCAAGGAGGAGACCGGCGACACGCTGCAGATGCACTTCATCCGCACGCAAGACATCCTCGCCGACTGCGCCGCGCGGCGCAAGGGGGACCGACCCCTGCTCGTGGGCTTCAGCCTGGAGACAGACGCCGCGCGGGCCGTGGACGCCGCGCGCGAGAAGATCCGCAGGAAGGGTTGCGACCTCGTGGTCTCCAACGTGGCCTCCGAGAACCTGGGCACAAAAGAGGGCAAGGTGACCCTCGTGGCGCCGCGTTCCAAGCCCATCGAGGTGGGTCCCGCCGTGAAGCCGGAGCTGGCGCGGCACATCATCGCGTGGGCCGCCACCAAGCTTTCCCGCTAGGGGCAGCCCTCCCTCCGTTGCCCTGAGCCTCCCGCTGCCCTGACATTCCCGCTGCCCTGAGCCTGTCGAAGGGCCCCGGCTATCAGGCGCGGGGCGGTCCGGGGCTAGAAGGTGCCGCCGACCATGAGCATGGCGCCGTCGTTGATCGGCACGGGCGCGATCTGCAGGGCCACGCCGGGCGTTGCCGTCTCGGGCGGCGGCTCGCCCTCCGGCTGCCCCTCCCTGGGGGCGAACGGGTGCGTGATGACGCCCGCCACCACCGTGGCGACGAGCGCGGCCCCGGCCGCGGCCATGAGGGAGGTGGTCAGGATGCCGAAGAGCTTGCCGTCGTCCTGGATCTCCTTGCGCTCGTCGAGGTAGTCCGAATGTCCCGCCGGGGTGTAGCCGCCGGGGTAGCTGTCCTGCGTGCTCTCGTCCAGGTCGTCGAGCTCCTGCTTCTTCTTGATCGTGAGGATTCCCATGGCGGTCGCGCCGCCGGCGAGCGCGAGCGTGAGCCCGCCCATGGCCCAGAAGGCCGGTGCGGCCTTGCCGCGCGTCTTCTTCTTCTCGTCCTCGGGAAAGGGACCGACGGGCGTGACCGGCTTCTCCTCGGGCAGCGCCTCCAGCGTCATGGTGAAGTCCTTCTGCTCGCCCTTGGACAGGAGGAACTCCACCCTGTAGGGCTCGTGGCCCTCCATGAGCACCTCGAGGACGTGCGAGCCGGGGTTGACCTCGATGGGTCCCAGGATCGGCGAGGTGCCCACCTCCTTGCCGTCGAGCTTCACCGTGGCGCCCGGGGTCAGGACGTCGATGCTGAGCACGGCGATGATCTCCTTGAGCTTCTCGAGCTCGGAGAAGACCTGTTCGAGGGCGGCATCGTCCATTTTGTCCGCCCCCTTCTGGAGGAAGGAGTCGAACTCGGCCTTCGCCTTCGTGTACATGGACAGCTCCTTGAAGCACAGCCCGATGTTCAGGTGGAGCCGCCAGTGGGGCCTGAGCTCGTAGGAGGCCTGGAACTTCTCGAGTGCCTGGGCGTGCTGGTCCTTCTTGAAGAGCTTGACGCCCGCAATGAACAGCTCCTTGGCCTTGGCCTTGTCCGCGTCGCTCACCTCCTGGGCGCTCGCGTATGCCCCGTAGGCGGCGATGGACAGGGCGATGGCCAGTGCGGCCAGGATCCTACTCATCAGGTAACCTCCCTTGACGACAGTATAACTGAGTCGGATGTGCTGCTCAAGCAGGGCTCATGCGGGCTCGACGAAGCCCTCGATGATCTTCCTCGTGCGTCCATCCTCGAACCGGATGACGAGCTTGCGCCTCACCCCCTCCTCGACCCTGAGGACCCGGCCCTTTCCGAACCGCGCATGCTTCACCCATGTGCCGGCCGGCGAGCCGTCAACCGGCGGCGGCCCGGCCTTCCCGCCGGTCGGTTCGCCGGCCGTGCCCGCGCGGTGCTGGATCCAGCTCTCCTCGTGGACCAGACGCCCGGGGATGTCGTCGAGAAAGATCGACGGGGCACGGTACCTGGCCGATCCTCCGAAGAGCCTCCGCTTCCTCGAGCTGGTCAGGGCGAGGTGCGTGCGCGCACGGGTGACCGCCACGTAGAACAGCCGGCGCTCCTCGTACAGCTCCTCGTCCTGCTCACGCGGCGCGAGCGTCTCGCGCATCGCGCGGCTCTGGTAGGGGAACAGGTCCTCCTCGAGCCCCGTGACGGTCACCGAATCGAACTCCAGGCCCTTTGCCGAGTGGACCGTCATGAGCACGATGGCGTCCTCCTGCCCGTCGTGCTCGTCGACGTCCGAGTGCAGGGCGATGCGCTCGAGGAAGGCCTCCATGCTCGCGTCGGTCTGCTCCGTCTCGAACTCGCGAATGCTCGCCTCGAGCTCCTGGACGTTGAGGAGCCGCGGCTCGGCCTCGCGGCCGTGCGTCTTCTCGAGGTGGTCGCGGAACGATGTCTTCTCGATGATGTCCGTCAGGATCCCGGACGGCGGCTCGTGCGTCGAGGCCGCGTGCCACGCGCGGATCGAGGCCGTGAGTGCCTCGAGCGCGGAAGCTCGTCTGCGCGGCGTCTCGGACCGGGCCGCGAGCCGGCGGGCCGCCTCGAACAGGGAGGACGAGCCGCGGCCGGCCTCCTCGCTGATGGCCTCGAGGGCCCGGGCGCCCAGGCCGCGCGGGGGAGTGTTCATGACCCGCTGAAAGGCCACGTCGTCGGACGGGTTCCGGGCCAGGCGCAGGTAGGCCACGAGGTCGCGGATCTCGGCCCGGTCGAAGAAGCGGGTGCCTCCCACGATGCGGTAGGGGAGCCCTGCCGAGCGGAGCGCCTCCTCGATGGCGCGCGACTGGGCGTGGATCCTGTAGAGCACCGCCTGGCGCGCGAGCGGGATGCCTCGATCCCGGAGTCGTCCCGCCCTGCGGGCCACGTACCGGCCCTCGTCCGCCTCGGACGAGGCGACGTAGACCGAGATCGGATCGCCTGCCCCCCTGTCGGTCCAGAGCTTCTTCGGGGCCCTCGTGGGGTTCTTCTCGATCACGGCGTGGGCGGCCTCGAGGACGTTCGCGACCGATCGGTAGTTCCTCTCGAGCTTGACCGTGTGAGCCGCCGGGTAGAGCCTGGTGAAGTCCAGGATGTTCCTCACGTTCGCTCCCCGCCACCTGTAGATGGACTGGTCGTCGTCACCCACGACGCACAGAGAGGCGTCCGGCGGCGGCGCCAGGAGCTCGAGCAGTCTCATCTGGACGCGGTTGGTGTCCTGGAACTCGTCGACGAGGACGTGGACGTAGCGCCGGGCCAGCCCGTCTCTCAGGGACTTCTCCTGCTCGAGCAGGTCGACGGTCTTGAGCAGGAGATCATTGAAGTCGAGCGCTCCCTGCCGGGCGAGGCGGTCGTCGTAGGCCCGGTGGATCCGGGCGAAGACATCCTCCTCTCCCCGTGCCCGGCCTTCCTCCTCGACGTCCTTCGCGCCCTCGCGCTTGAAGGCGTCCAGCCGGCCCCTGATCGCCTTCGGGTTGAAGCGTGCCGCGTCCAGGTTCAGCTCGCCGATCACGCTGCGCAGCACCGCGATCTGGTCCCTCTCCCCGTAGATCGAGAACGTGTTCGGTATGCCGATGAGCTGGCCGTGGATCCTGAGCAGCCGCGCGCAGAAGGCGTGGAACGTTCCGAGCAGGGGGGGGCGTTCGTGGGCAGGCATGCGGGCCTTGACCCGCTCGCGCATCTCGCCCGCTGCCTTGTTCGTGAACGTGAGCCCGAGGATGCGCGCGGGTCTCACCGATCGTTCCCTGATCAGGTGGAGGATGCGGTACGTGATGACGCGCGTCTTGCCGCTTCCCGCACCGGCGAACACCACCAGCGGCCCGTCCGCCCAGGTAACGGCCTCGCGCTGCTCCGCGTTGAGCTCGCTCGTCCAGTCCGGGAGGGGAGGCTGAAGCGTCACCTTCTCGTCATCGTCGCGCACGGCGCAAAGGTTTCCACTTCGGGCCGCGGGCGTCAAGCAATGCCCGGATCCGTCCCGGACTAGCCGGTGACGCGTCGCTTGATCTCGTCTCCCAGGAGGTTGAACGAGAGGATGCAGACGAAGATGGCCGCCCCGCTCACCAACGCCACCCAGGGGCTCACCATGAGGTAGCTCGCTCCTTGATCGAGCAGCGCTCCCCAGCTGTCGGCCCTGGCCGGCCCGAGGCCGAGGAAGCTCAGGGAGGACTCCGCGAGGATCACGCCTCCGAAACCGTATGTGGCCTGGATGATCACGGGCCCCGCAAGGTTCGGCAGGATGTGCCCGAGCGCGATGCGCCACAGCGGGAGGCCGAGGCTCACACCGCTCTTGACGTACTCCTGGCTCCTGATGGCCAGCGTCTCCCCCCGGGCCACGCGGGCGTAGGACACCCATCCGTTGACGCACAGGGCGAAAATGATGTGTCCCACCCCCGGACGTGCCACGAGGGCGACGATCGCCATGTTCAGGAGGATGGATGGAAAGGCGAGCAGGAGCGTGATGACGGCGGAGGCCGCGCGGTCGATCGTCCCGCCCAGGTAGCCGGCCGCGATGCCCACTCCAACTCCAACGACCACGGAGACGAGGACGACGCTCGCGGCCACCACGAAGGCCAGGCGCGTACCGCGCAGCAGGGCGGAGAGGAGATCGATGCCGTTCTCGCCGGTTCCCAGGACGTGAGAGGCCGAGGGGGAGGCGAACTCCTGCGCGATGTCCAGCTCCCCATGGCCGTACGGGGCCAGCAGGGGTCCGACGAGCGCCACGCAGAAGAAGGCCGCAACGACCACGAGCGGGATGGCGCGTAGCACCTTCACGGCCCGGCCTCCGACGGCGACGAGGAACGGCGGAGGCGTGGATTGATCGCGTAATAGGTGGCGTCGGTCAGGGCGTTGACGATGACATAAACGGCCGCCATCGTGAGCACGCAACCCTGGACGGTCGGGATGTCCCTCGCGTAGTACGCCTCGAGGAAGAGGGAGCCGAGTCCGGGCCGCTCGAAGATCTTCTCCGTGATCACCGTTCCGGTGAGCAGCGCTCCGAGCTGGAGGCCGCCGACGCTCACCACGGGAAGCAGCGCGTTCGGCAGCGCGTGCCACATCAGGACGCGGGCCGGCGAGAGGCCCTTTGCCGCGGCCGTGCGCACGAACGGCTTGGCCAGCACCTCCTCCATGCTCGAGCGCGTGAGGCGGTACAGGATGGCCATGAGCGCCGTGCCCAGTGTGACCGCGGGCAGGATGAGGCCGGCGGGATCCATGGGGTCCTCGCCCGGGAGGGGGGTCACTTTCAGTGCGATGGAAAAAACAGCGAGAAGAACGGGTCCGAGCCATATGTTAGGGATCGCCAGGCCCAGCAGGGCACCAACGCTCAGGAGTCCGGCCTCGGGCCTGCCGCGGCGCACGGCTCCGATCACCCCGAGGGGGATGCTCAGGGCCAGGGCGACCGCCATGGCCGCAAGGGCCAGGACGACCGTGTGCGGGAAGCTCTCTGCAAGGAGCGATCCCACTGACCTGTCCGGTCGGTTGAAGCTGTGTCCCAGCTTCCCCGTCACGAGGTCGCCCATGTAGATGGTGTACTGCTCCACGAGCGGACGGTCGAGGTTGAGGCGCGTGCGGAGCTCGGCTCGCGCCTCCGGCGGAGCATCGTCCCCGAGGATCTGGTCGACCGGATCGCCGGGGAGCAGGTGGATCGCGAAGAACACGCAGGTGGCCACGCCCCAGATCGTGAGCAGGCCGCCCCCCAGCATGCGTGCCGCCTTGTACATCCACCGACCGGATACGTGTGTGTCGACCATCGTCCTGAGATCGTTCTCGGGTCCTCGATTGGCACCCGATCATGTGACCATATCGCGCCGGCTCCCCTCGTATCAAAAATCATACAAAGTGCTTGAATGGTAAAAACGCGGGTGGTAGATTCGATCCCATGTCGTCGGATATCGAGATCTACAAGCAGAAGCTAGCAACGGATCCCCTTGATATATCGGCGTTTTCCGCACTCAGGAATCACTTCATGAAAGGCGGGATGTTCCTCGAGCTCGCAGAGCTCATGGAGGCTCGCGCAACTCATCTCGGCGGTCAGGCGGAAGCCGCGGATCTGTTTCACCGATCGGGCGAGCTGTGGCTCGACAAGATCGGTGACGTGCCGCGAGGCACGGCGACGCTGCTCAGGGCCATGGAGGTGGCGCCCAACCACAGGGGGAGCGCCGAGAGGCTCGAGGCCATCTACCGGGAAGGCGGGGACTACGAGGCCCTCCTGCAGATCCTGACCCGCTGGGTCGAGGGCCTCGAGACATACGAGCCCGGCAAGGAGTCCGCGGCGCTGCGTTCCTCCCTCTACCAGCAGATCGGGGAGATCTGGGGATCGTACTACCAGCGCTCCGACGTTGCGGTTTCCTTCTACAAGCGCGCGACCCAGGCCGATCCCACCAACGTGATGGCGATCTATCTGGCCCGCGAGATCTACGTCAACGCCGGCAACGCCGACACGGCGGCGCGGCTCTACGAGATGGAGATCAACGCCGAGCCCGATCCAGAGCGCAAGGTGGCTCTCTACCGCGAGCTCGCCATCCTCAGGGAGCAGCAGCTGGGGGATCTGGAAGCATCCATCGTGACGCTCAAGCACGCCCAGGCCCTGGCTCCCACGAATCCCGACGTGCTGTACGAGCTGGGAACGGCGGTCATGCGGCGCGTCGAGGCGGGCCAGGAGGCGGCCGACGACCGGAAGGTGGGCGTCGATGCCTTCCAGAGGCTGGCCCAGCTCTCGGAGCTGGACATCGCGGTGCAGTACCTGGAGACGGCGCTCGACATGATGCCGACGCACGAGGGCTGCATCGAGGAGTACGAGAGCCATTGCGCGCGCGAGGGCAGGTGGACCGACCTCAAGCTGCGGCTGGAGCGCTGCCTCGACGCCATCGACGACGAGCAGGAGAGGCTCCCCCTCATCCGGCGGCTCGGCAGGCTCCACGTCCAGCGGCTCGACGATCCCCAGCAGGCGCTCAGCTACTTCGAGAGGCTCGAGGAGCACGGCGACCCGTCGGATCTCGACATGCTCAAGCAGCTCCGGAGCGGAGAGGTTCCCGATCTGCCCGAGCCCGCGCCGCCGGCCGAGGCACCCGATGCCGGCGAGCAAGAGGGGGCTCTCGATGAGCCCGTGGCAGGCGGGGAAGAGGCTGCACCGCAGCAGGAGCCCGAGGCCGGGGACGCGGCGGAAGTAGCCCCGGAGCCCGAGCCCGAGCCGGAGCCCGAGCCGGAGCTGCCTCCCATCGACGAGGAGCTCGTACGCAAGCTCCGCAGCGACGGAGAGAAGCTCCAGAAGCTCGGCATGATCGAGAAGGCCGAGGCCAAGATGCTGCAGGTCATCGAGATGGCACCCGACGAGACCGCAGCCTGGGCTTTCCTCGAGCGCAGGTTCAGGAGCACCAGCCGGTTCGAGGAGCTCAAGGATCTGCTCATACGGTCCGCGGACTCACCGCGTCTCTCACACGACGTGAGGCTCCAGCGACTCCGCGAGGCCGCTGCCATCTGCGAGACGAGGCTCCGGGACGTGGACTCCTCGATCGACATCTACAAGCGGATGGTCGTGCTCGATCCGGACAACGACGATGCCCGCAAGGCGTTCGAGCGGATCCTCACGTCGTCCAAGCGCTGGGACGAGTACGTCGCCTTCCTCGATGAGGACTTCTACCGCATCACGGACACCGAGAAGCGCTTCGACCTGTGCCAGAAGATCGCGGACATCCACCTGCTCAGGAGGGACGATCCGCGCTCGGCGTACGAGGTCTGGTGGCGGGCGCTGGAGGTCAAGCCGGATGACGCCACCGTCCTGGGCAAGCTCGACGAGCTGGCGCTGCGCATGCGCGACTGGGAGGAGCTGGCGAGGGTGGTGAGACTGCACCTGGACAAGGAGGAGGACGAGGAGAAGAAGCTCGCGCTCTACCACAGGCTCGCTGCGGTCCAGGAAGAGGACATGGAGGACGCTGGCGCCGCCCTCGAGACCTGCAGGTCCTGCTTCGAGGAGTTCCCCGACAGCGTCGAGAACCTGCGCAGGCTCGTCAAGCTCGAGGAAGGCCAGGGCGGGGCGCAGACCCTGCTGGATTCTCTTGTGAAGCTCTTCGAGCTCTCGGACGACGAGGAGGAGAAGAACTCGTCGCTCAAGAGCATGGCCATCTACACGTGGGACCTGGCCGACGATGCCGAGATGTCGGCGGCCTACTGGGAGAAGTACCTCGAGCGGGTGCCCGGGGACATCGAGGCCTACGAGCGGTTCGGCGAGCTCCTCGAGGGCCAGGACCGGCAAGAGGATCTCATCTCCCTGTACCGGCGCCTGATCGAGGAGAGCTCACTCGAGGAGCACCACAGGTTCTTCATGAGAAGGCTGGGACTGCTGCTGAGCAGCGAGCAGGTCGATCGCCGCGACGAGGCGATGGAGGTGTGGCGCAAGCTGCTCGAGGGCGGCGACGACATCGAGGCGCTCAGGACCCTCGCCGCGTGGGACGAGGAGAAGGAGCGCTGGCCCGAGCTCAAGGACAACCTGAGGCGGCAGGCGAACCTGGCGGAGAGCCCGGAGGAGAAGGCAGAGATCCTCAGAAAGCTCGCAGACGTGCTCTACGAGAGGCTCCACGAGCCGAAGAACGCCGTCGAGGCTCTCGACGAGATCCTCGAGGACCTTCCCGAGGATCGGGGCACCCTCACCCTGCTGCGCGTCATCCACGCCGACATCGAGGACTTCCGGCTCGCGGCCGAGACACTGGAGAGGGAGCTGCGCCTGCCGATCGAGCCCGATGAGGAGAGGCCCCTGCTGTTCCAGCTCGCTTCCTGGTACCAGGAGAAGCTCGAGGACCAGCTCAAGGCGATCGCGGCCTACGAGAAGGTGCTTGCCTCGGCGCCGGGAGACTTCCAGGCCATCAGTGCGCTCGAGGAGCTGTACGAGAAGGAAGGCGAGTGGGAGAAGCTCCTGAGGCTCATCCGCTCCAAGACCAAGGCCGAGGAGAACGAGGCCGAGAAGCTGGGCCTCCTGCTCAAGGGAGCGAAGGTCTGCGAGGTGGAGCTCGAGGACGGATCGCGTGCATGGAGCTGGTTCAAGGAGATCTTCAGCCGCATCACCGTCGACGAGGACGTGATGACGGTGCTCGAGGAGGCTGCGCACAGGCTCGAGCAGTGGGGTGACCTCGCGGCCATGTACGAGGACCTCGCTCCCAGGGAGGAGGACAAGGAGGAGCAGGTCAAGAAGTGGCGCCAGGCTGCGGAGCTGTACTTCGACAAGCTCGAGGACCACACGCGAGCCCTGTACGTGGTCAATCAGGCCGTCATCGCGGATCCGGACGAGGTCACGCTCCTTGACGATGCCGACAGGGCGGCGCTGGGGTGCAAGGACTGGGAGCGGCTCGGAGGCATCTACGAGAGGATCTCGCGCGGCATCGACGACGAGGAGGGGCGCACCATGCTCCTCAAGAGGTTCTCCGACGTCGTCTGGAAGCAGGGTGGATTCGCGCGTGGAGCGGTGATGCCGCTGCTCAGGGCCGTGGAGGAGATGCCCGACGACGCGGAGCTGTTCGAGCACTTCCACGAGGCCGCGCTCGAGGCCGGCGAGTACCAGGAGCTCCTCGGTGCGTTCGAGAAGAAGTTCCGTTCATCGAGCGACAACGAGGAGCGCATCGAGATCAAGCTCCGGATGGCCCGCATCATGGCCGAGCACCTGCAGAACGTGGACGGCGCCATCAAGATCATCCAGGATGCCGTCGAGGTCGATCCGGCCAACGAGCGGTTCGGCCGGCTGATCTTCGATGCGGCTCAAGGCGTGGAGGAGAACCTGTCGGAGAGGGACAAGGGGTACGTCTACTCCTGGCTGCTGAAGACCTACCAGGCCCATTCCGAGAGCTACGAGGCCTCCGATCCCGTGCGCGTCCTGTTCCTCAGGCAGATCGCCCGCATCTACGGCAACGGGCTCAACGATGCCGCCTCGGCGTTCAACGCCCTGAGGGAGGCTCACAGGCTCAGCCCGTCCGACCTCGTGATCCTCGAGAGGCTCGAGGTGCTGGCAGAGAAGGAGAACTTCTGGGAGGCGCTCGCGGGTCACTACGGCGGCATCCTCAGGCTCTCGCTCAAGATGGAGGCCGCCGAGATCATCCACGACAGGCGCGCCCGCATCCTCGTCGAGGAGCTGAGCAGGCCGGACGAGGCCGCGGACCACTACTGGCAGCTCATCCAGATGAATCCGGAGCATCCCACGGCCTTCAGGAAGCTGTCCGAGTTCTACCGCAGCGTGGGACGGTACAACGACCTGCTCGTGATCCTCGAGTCCGCCATCGAGCGCGTCGAGGACGAGGAGCAGAGGATCGCGCTTCAGCGCGAGACCGCCCACATCTGGGACCAGGACCTCGGCAACCGGTTCGAGGCCCTGGATGCCTACAAGAAGATCCTCAAGGACCTGCCCGAGGACGAGGAGGCCCTCGAGTCCGTCGAGAGGCTCCAGAAATCGAAGCTCGGGCTGGCCGCTCGCCTTGGCGGGGACGACGAGGAGGAGGAAGAGGAAGAGGTGGACGTGGAGGAGCTCCGGCGCTCCCTGCTCGCGGAGGACCTGTCCGACATCAAGGCCCCTGCCGCGCCTCCGGCCGAGAGCGACGAGCTGCCCGACTGGGAGGATGCCGTGGACACCGGCGAGGTGCCCCTGCAGAAGGTCTCCCAGCTGCTCGCAATGAGCCGCGAGGACGGGGACGACGAGCCGGAGCCGTCTGCCGGTGAAGCGGACGACGTCCCGCCCGAGGTGCAGGCAGCAGGCGATCAGATCGGCCTCGAAGAGGCCGGGGAGGACGCGGAGGAGGCCGGGGAGGACGTACAGGAGGCCGGGGAGGAAGATGACGGGGCCGATGCGGATGAGGAAGCACTGCCTCCCGGTGAGGGTGCGGCTGAGGAGCCGCGGGACGAGGCCCTGCAGGACCTGGAGGAAGCGGAGGGGTCCGACGCCACGGAGCCCGAGCCGGAGCAGGCCGCGGTTCCGGAGATCGAGGAGGACGAGCACACGCCTCCCGACGACGAGGCCGCCGCAGTGCCCGAGAGCGCCGCCTACGTTCTCGACGATGATTCCCTCAGCGACATGCTGGAGGAGGAATACGCCGTGGACGAGTTCGCCGAGGCCGGGGGCGATCACGCCCCCTCCCAGCCGCCACCCCTGCCGCCGAAGGCGGAGAAGTCCAGGGACTCGGGAGATTCCCTGCCGCCGCCGCCGCCGCCAGTCCGCAAGCGCGGGCAGAAGCTCTCTGCACCGCCGCGTCCACCGAAGAAGAAGCGCCGCTGACCCATTGGCCCGTTCGATAACGATAAAGTTGCCTGCCGATCTTGACTCCATGCGCAACGCGGGCCACCTGGCCGCCGAGACCCTGATGTACTCCGGGCCGCTCGTCAGGGAAGGCGTGACGACCGAGGATCTGAACGAGGTCGTGCACGAGTACATCGTTTCACACGGCGGCGTTCCGGCTCCGCTCGATTACATGGGCTTTCCGAAGAGCGTGTGCACGTCGGTCAACGACGTGGTCTGCCACGGGATTCCCTCGAAGAAGCAGAGGCTCAAGAGGGGCGATATCATCAACGTGGACGTCACGGTCATCCTCGACGGCTGGCACGGCGACACGTCGGCCACGTTCTACGTGGGTCCGAGCTCGCAGAAGGCCCGCCATGTCGTCGAGGTGGCCCGCCAGTGCCTCGAGCGCGGCATCGCCGTGGTCCGGCCCGGGGGTCGGATCGGTGACATCGGAGCGGCGATCCAGGATCACGCGGAGGGGCAGGACTGCTCGGTGGTGCGGCAGTACGTGGGCCACGGCATCGGCCGGAGCTTCCACGAGGGTCCGCAGGTACCGCACTTCCGGTCTTCCGGCGACAATCTCAGGCTCCGGGAGGGCATGACGTTCACCATCGAGCCCATGATCAACCTGGGCACGTGGAGGGCCCGCGTGCTGGATGACGGCTGGACGGCCGTCACGGTGGACGGGAAGCTGTCCGCGCAGTTCGAGCACACCATTGCCGTGACGGCCGACGGGTGCGAGGTGCTCACCGCGCGCCCGGCCGTGCTCGTCAATTCCGAGGATACGGCCGGGTGACCTCTCCAGCGGCCCTCAGGCAGGCCGTCAACGATCTGGCCGGCGATGCGCGCTGCGCCTCCTGGGGCGTGTCCCGGGTCGAGCCCCTCGTCGAGGAGCACCGACGGCTCCTGAGCTGGATCCGGAGCGGGAGGCACGGCTCGTGCACCTATCTCGAGCGGCGGGCGGACATCCTGCTGAGCCCCGACCATCCCGACTTCCTGGACGGAGCCCGATCCGTCATCATGATCTCCCTCTCGATCGCGAGGCCCGATCCTCCCCGCGGGAGCCTCGGCATGAGCGTGGCCCGGCACGTGCGCGGGCTGGATTACCACGAGGTCGTGGCGAGGCGCCTGCGCTCCATCCTCTCCGGTCTCAAGGTCCGGGCGGGCGGCATCCACGGGCGCGTGTTCGTGGATACCGCGCCGGTCATGGAGAAGGTCTGGGCCCAGCGGGCGGGGCTCGGCTGGATCGGACGAAACGGACTGCTCGTCCAGCCGGCGCACGGCTCCTTCACGGTGCTGGGCGGCATCGCCGTCGATGCGGAGGTCGAGCCCGACCAGCCGGCGGAGGACGGCTGCGGCGACTGCCGGGCATGCGTGGAGGCCTGCCCCGTCGCCGCGATCTCGGGCGACAGGCTCGTGGACGTGCGCGCCTGCCTGTCCAGGCTGACATCCGAACAGGACGTGCCTTGCGGGGTGGACCTCTCCGCCCGGCTGGCCGGGCGGAGCGCCTTTGGCTGCGATCTGTGCCAGGAGGCGTGTCCCCACAACGACTCCTTGCCCGACGGCGATCCCGAGTTCGAACCCCTGTCGTTCATGAAGGAGATGTCGGCTCGGGAATTCCTCGCCCTCGACGGGGAGAGGGCGGAGGCACTCATCGAGGACACGTCCATCTCGAGCACGGGGGTCGCTCGTTTCAGGCAGAATCTCGCGTCGGCGCTCGGCTGATCACTTGCCGTGCGGCGCCGGTTTCTCCCCGTCATCCGTCACGGGGATCACGTCCTCGAGGGCGAAGGTGCCGTCCTGCCTTTCCCACACGACGATATTCATCTTCGTCCTCCCGTCGAGCTCGGGCCGCTGGGTCCTGAGGGCCCGGAAGTCGGTCCTCTCGAGAAACCGCTGGATGATCCCGAGCCGGTCGGCCACGGGAGGCCGGTCCGGGTCCCCCTCGTGCAGGTCGAACATGAGGTACTCGAGCCTCCTGCACTCGATGCGCGCCGCGGTCTCGATGCAGTGACCCTCGAGCTTGAGGCCGGCGCGTCCGGGCGGATAGATGGAGAGCTTGCGTCTGCGGATCATGGAGGCCAGGCCTCCTCGGCGTTCGGCCCGGCCGAGAAGTCGTCGAACGCGTCGTGATCCACGATGGTGCTGTAGGCGAAGATCACGTAGCCTGCGGCCCCGCTCGAGCGGGTGTACTCGATCTCCGCGGTGATGTTCCCGAAGTCGGTCTCGTCGCCGTTGATGCCCGCGTACACCGCTACTCCCCACATGCCGGAGACGTGGTCATCGAGCATGGCACGGAAGTCGAGGCGCGTCCCGTACGGTTCCTCGATGTCGAAGTAGATCATCGGGATCACGGCGTCGATGGTGCCCGCCGCGGCCCAGGCTCTCGGATCCTGGTAGTACTCCACGTACCCCTGACTCACCGAGGACCAGTCCCAGACGTTGCGGCAGATGAACCACACGGCAGCCGACAGCACCGCCCCGGCCCGCTGTGCCTTGACGGCCTCGAACACCTTCTGCACCGTGGCGGAAACCTGGTCCCTCTGCCAGTCGTCCCTGCTCAGCGAAGGGTCTGCCGCCAGGGCGGCCGCGAAGCGCGACTCGCTCACGGCATCGTAGCAGTACCCGATCCCGGGGTAGCGGATGTAGTCGAGGTGGATGCCGTCCACCGGGTAGTTGCGCGTGATGTCCGCCGCGACCGCCGCGACGTGGTCCTGGAGGTCGGGGTTGCCTGGCGAGCCGAACACGTAGCCGTCGCCCAGCGGCATGGGCGTGCCGCTCGAGTCCGCGCAGATCCAGTCGGGGTGGGCGTTGTAGATGTGCTCGGGCGTGCTCGACGGGGGAGGGCTGGATCCCGACCACAGCGGAAACGTGTTGAGCCAGGCGTGGATCTCGAGCCCCTGCGCGTGCGCCTCCTGAGCGGCCTCGAGCAGCGGATCCCACCCCGGATCCTCTCCCAGCGCGCCCAGGTCCGCGCTCCAGGGCTCGAGGCTCGAGGCGTAGAAGGCATCGGCCGTGCCCCTGACCTGGAAGTAGACCTGGTTGAAGCCGCCCGAGGCGGCACTGGACATGATCGACGCGATGTCCCCCGGGCTCGAGTAGTCCCAGCGCGTCACCCACACGCCGCGGGCCTCCCTGCCTCCCGGCGGCAGCTCCAGCCCGGGGTCGGCCGACGCGTCCGCGTCGTCCGGGTCTGCGGTCGGGTCGCCGGCCGCCTCCACTCCGTCCGTGGCCGCGGCCTCGAGCGGGGCATCGTCCGTATCACCGCAGTCGCACACCGTCCTGCACCCGGATACGAGCAACAGCAGCGCCGCGGCGCAGTGGCCCGTCGGGACGTGCGTCAGCGGGATCGGCATGGAGTTGATTTTACCCTCTTGCCTCCCGCGCCGCCATGCCATAGATCGGACGGAACGGATCGCGGAGGCATCGATGGCTAGAGGGAGAAGAGTGCGGGAGAGGCGGGCCTGGCTCGTGCTGGCGGACGGGTCGGCATGGGAAGGCCGATCACTGGGCGCTGCCGAGGCGGCCGAGGGAGAGGTGGTGTTCACCACGGGCATGGTGGGCTACGTCGAATCGCTGACGGATCCCTCATACGCGGGCCAGATCCTGATCTTCACGAGTCCGCTCATCGGCAACTACGGCGTGCCGCGTGCGGGCCGCCCGGACGCGCCCGACGGGGGCTTCGAGTCGGCCCGGATCCATGCAAGAGGCGTGGTCGTCTCGAGCGCGCCTTCCGGCCCCTCCCATCACAGGAGCAGGATGACTCTCGACGACTGGCTGCGCGGCGAGGGCGTCGCCGGGATCCAGGGCGTGGACACGCGGGCGCTCGTGCGCAGGCTCCGCAGCCACGGCACCGTTCCCGGCCGCATCGTGCACGCGAGGCCGCGGGGCGGCGGACGCGTGGACATCGTCGATCCCCTGGCCGGGGATCTCGTTCCCTCCGTCTGCTCCCGCGAGGTCAGGACGTACGGCGGCGGAGGCAAGAAGGTGGCGCTCGTCGACTGCGGCCTGAAGAGGTCCATCCTCAAGGGCCTGCTGGATCAGGGGCTTCAGGTGACGGTCATGCCCTGGGACGCCGACGTGAAGGACCTCGATGGCGCGTTCCACGGGGTCGTCCTGTCCAACGGCCCGGGCGATCCCGAGCGGTGCGGTCCCACGATCGAGCTGACGCGGGCTCTCATGGAGCGCGGCACGCCGATCCTGGGCATCTGCCTGGGCAACCAGATCCTGGCCCTGGCCGCCGGTGCGCAGACCTACAAGCTGCCCTTCGGTCACAGGTCCCAGAACCAGCCGTGCGTGGATCGCTCGTCGGGCCGCTGCTACATCACGAGCCAGAACCACGGGTTCGCCGTGCGCGGATCGAGCCTGCCTCGCGGCTGGGAGGTGTGGTTCGAGAACCTCAATGACTCCACGGTGGAGGGCATCCGCCACCGCACGAAGCCGTTCCGGGCCGTGCAGTTCCATCCCGAGGCCCGGCCAGGCCCCGTCGACACGTCCTTCCTGCTGTCCGACTTCGCGAGGTCGCTGTGAGCCGGTCCCTGCCCTCCAAGGTCATGGTCGTGGGTTCAGGGGCCCTGAAGATCGGGGAGGCGGGCGAGTTCGACTACTCCGGCTTCCAGGCGCTCAAGGCGATGCGCGAGGAGGGGGTGCGCACGGTCCTCGTCAACCCGAACATCGCGACGAACCAGACGAGCCTGGACCTGGCCGACGAGGTCTACTTCCTGCCCGCCACGCCGGACTTCGTCGCGCGCGTCATCGAGAGGGAGAGGCCCGAGGGGATCCTGCTCTCGTTCGGCGGACAGACGGCACTCAACTGCGGCCTCGCCCTCTACGACGAGGGGGTTCTGGCGCGGCACTCCGTGAGGGTCCTGGGCACGCCCATCGAGTCCATCCGCATGACCGAGGAGAGAAAGCGCTTCGCCTCCGTTCTCGAGTCGATCGGCGTCGACACGCCGGAGTCCGTCTCGTGCGCCGGGATCGACGAGGCCGTGGCAGCGGCCCGGTCCATCGGCTACCCGGTGATCATGCGCGCCGGCTTCTCGCTGGGCGGACAGGGCTCGGGCGTGGTGCGCGACGATGCCGAGCTGTCCGCGCTGGCATCCATCGCCTTCGCGCGAAGTCCGGAGGTTCTCGTGGAGGAGAGCCTCTACGGGTGGAAGGAGGTGGAGTACGAGGTGGTGCGCGACGCGGCGGGCAACGTCATCACCGTGTGCAACATGGAGAACATGGACCCGCTCGGCATCCACACAGGCGAGTCCATCGTCGTGGCGCCGTCTCAGACCCTGGACAACGACGAGTACCACATGCTCCGCGCCCTCGCCCTCAAGGTGATCGAGCATCTCGGGATCGTGGGCGAGTGCAACATCCAGTTCGCGCTTGATCCCGGATCGCGCGCCTACAGGGTGATCGAGGTCAATGCGCGGCTCAGCAGGTCGTCCGCCCTGGCCTCGAAGGCGACGGGTTACCCACTGGCCTACGTGGCCGCAAAGCTCGCCCTGGGTGCGTGTCTGGCCGATCTGACGAATGCGGTGACCCAGCGCACCTGCGCCTTCTTCGAGCCGGCGCTCGACTATCTTGCCGTGAAGATCCCGCGCTGGGACCTCTCGAAGTTCCCGAAGGTCGAGGAGGCCCTGGGCACCGAGATGAAGAGCGTGGGCGAGGTGATGGCGATCGGCCGGAGCTTCGAGGAGGCCTTGCAGAAGGGGGTGCGCATGCTGGGCACGGGGGCGTCGGGCGTGACGGAGCACCCCTTCCGGCTCGGATCGCTCACGAAGGAGCTCGAGAGGCCCACCCCTCTGCGCCTGTTCGCCGTCGCGGAGGCCTTGAAGCGGGGCTGGTCCATCAAGAAGGTCGCCGCCTGCAGCTCCATCGATCCGTGGTTCGTGGGGCGCATCGATGCGATCGTCCGGACGCGCAAGCGCCTCGAGAAGGCCCGTGAGCTCGGGAACGAGCTGATCCTCGAGTCGAAGAAGAGGGGGATCTCCGATGTGGAGATCGGCCGGGCCAGGGGTCTTTCAGAGGACGAAGTGCGCAGGCGCCGGGTCGAGGCCGGCATCACGCCCGTGGTCAAGAAGATCGACACGCTGGCCGCCGAGTTCCCGGCCGAGACGAACTACCTCTATCTCACCTACCACGGCACCGAGGACGAGCTCCCGGGAGAGAGCTTCAGGCGCAAGGTGGTGGTGCTGGGTTCCGGACCCTACTCCATCGGCTCGAGCGTCGAGTTCGACTGGTGCACGGTCTCGATGGTCAACGTCCTGCGCTCGGAGGGATACGAGACGGTCGTCGTGAACAACAATCCCGAGACCGTGTCCACGGACTACGACGTCAGCGACAGGCTGTACTTCGAGGAGCTGACGCTCGAGCGCATCCTCGACATCGCCGAGAAGGAGAGGCCGTTCGGGTACGTGCTGTGCACCGGTGGCCAGGCGGCCAACAACCTCGCGCTTCCGCTCGCGAGCCATGGTCTCAACATCCTCGGCACTCCTCCGGAGGTCATCGACCGCGCCGAGGACAGGAACAAGTTCTCCCACTTCCTGGATTCCATCGGCGTCTACCAGCCTCGCTGGAGCGCCTTCACCGACGTGGAGAAGGCCGAGGGCTTCGCCCGGGAGGTGGGCTATCCCGTGCTCATCCGGCCGTCGTACGTCCTGAGCGGGGCCGCCATGAGGGTGTGCGTCGACGGCGCCCAGCTCAGGGCGTTCCTCAAGCGGGCCGCCCTCGTCACGCCCGAGCACCCGGTCGTGATCTCGAAGTTCGAGGAGAACGCCAAGGAGATCGAGGTGGACGCCGTGGCCCACGACGGCCGCGTGATCCTCTACGCCATCTCGGAACACGTGGAGAACGCCGGCGTGCACTCGGGCGACGCCACGATCGTCCTCCCTCCCCAGAGGCTCTACCTCGAGACGATCCGCAGGGTGAAGAAGATCACGAAGAAGATCGCTTCGAACCTTGGCATCAGTGGTCCGTTCAACATCCAGTACCTGGCGCGCGACAACGTCATCAAGGTGATCGAGGCGAACCTGAGGGCGTCGAGGTCCTTCCCGTTCGTCTCCAAGGTCACGGGCGTGGACTTCATCGAGGTGGCGGCGCTGGCCATCCTCGACCGGCCGCCCGATCGACGCTACCAGACCGTGGACCTCGACTACGTGGGCGTGAAGGCCGCCCAGTTCTCGTTCCACCGCCTTCGCGGCGCCGATCCGGTGCTCGGCGTGGAGATGGCATCGACCGGCGAGGTGGCCACGTTCGGGGACGATCTGTACGAGGCGATGCTCAAGAGCATGATGGCCGTCGGGTTCAGGCCTCCGCCGGAGGGGTCCGCCGTGCTCGTCTCCGCCGGCCCCTTCGAGCGCAAGACAGACTTCCTGCCATCGGCGCGCCGGCTGGCTGCGCGGGGCCACCCGATCTTCGCCACCAGGGGCACGGCCCGCTTCCTCAGGCTGCACGGCGTGGATGCCAGGGACGTCAGGTGGCCTCTGGAGAGCGGAGAGCCCAACGCCCTCGACCTCATCCGCTCGGGCGACGTGGGTCTGGTCATCAACATCCCCAAGAACCACCAGAAGCGCGAGATACGCAACGACTACCTCATCCGCCGCACCGCCGTGGATCACGACGTGCCGCTCATCACCAACCTGCGGCTCGCCGATCTCATCATCGCGGCCCTCGACCGGCTCTCCGAGGAGGATCTCAAGATCAAGCCCTGGCGCTCCTACCTCGAATGATCGCCTGAAACGTTTGCATGGGTCCGCGGCACCCTGTTGTCAGGGCGTGATTGGCGCGGGGCGAAGTGAGCGTCATCCCGCCGTGGACGTTGTTCGCGGCTCACATGCTGAGTGTAGCGGACCGACGAGGACGTATTCAGCCGTCGCCGGTGTCGGACAGGACCGACCAGAGCTCCTCGAGGAGCTCCGTGACTCCCTCGCCCGTTGCGGCGGACACGGCGAGAACCCGCTGCGCCCCCGCCTCCTCGAGGCGGCGGCACGTCTCCGGCAGCGCCTCGCGAACGTCGCCAAGATCCACCTTGTTGACCGCCACGACCTGCGGCCTGTCCGCGAGCGCCGAGGAGAATCCGGCCAGCTCATCGTTGATGATCCGGTAGTCCCGCACTGGGTCCGATCCGGGCTCCCGCC
Source organism: Deltaproteobacteria bacterium (assembly GCA_019310245.1). Taxonomy (GTDB): domain Bacteria; phylum Myxococcota_A; class Polyangia; order DRWM01; family DRWM01; genus JAFDER01. The sequence goes on along the minus strand of JAFDER010000002.1, from coordinate 15,235 downwards.
CGACCGTGACGAGGTGACAGAGCACGCGCGTGCGCTCCACGTGCTTGAGGAACCGGATGCCCAGGCCCACTCCGTTGCTCGCACCCTCGACGAGCCCCGGCATGTCCGCGATCACGAATTCGCGCACGTCGTCGAGCCTGACGACGCCGGGGGAGGGGACGAGAGTCGTGAAGGGGTAGTCCGCGACGCGCGGACGGGCCGCCGAGACCCGGCGCACCAGGGTGGACTTGCCCAGGTTCGGAAAGCCCAGTACGCCGACGTCCGCGATCAGCTTCAGCTCCAGCTTCAGCCGCCTCTTCTCGCCCTCCCCGCCTGGCTCGGCGATGTCGGGCGTCTGCCGCGTGGCGGACTTGAAGCGGAGATTGCCGCGTCCGCCGCGTCCGCCGCGTGCGGCCACCGCGGTCTTGCCGTGAAGGTCCAGGTCCGCCAGCTGATCGCCCGTGTCCGCATCCGTGATCACGGTGCCGCAGGGCACGTGGAGGATCACGTCCTTTCCGCTCCTGCAGTGGCGATCGCTGCCCTGTCCGTTTCTTCCCTTCTCCGCCTTCCAGTGAGGGTGGTAGCGCAGGTCCAGGAGCGATGCCATGCGCTCGGTCGCTTCCAGGACGATGCTGCCTCCCCGGCCGCCGTTTCCGCCGGCCGGTCCGCCCTTGGGCCTGTAGCGTTCGCGGCGGAATGCCACGCAGCCATTGCCTCCGTCGCCCCCGGCAACGTCGATCTCGACCTCGTCGATGAACTTCATTTCACGGCCTCTGCCAGGGCCCTGAGCTCGCGTGCATGATATCCCAGCGCGGGCGTCGGAGGAGGCAAGTTCTCGAGGGTCCGAGAGGCGACGAGCGATGCCCTGCGCTCACCGGCCCAGAGCAGCGCTGCGGCGAGCAGCCTCAGGGCCTCGCCCTTGAGGATGGGTGCGGCGAGCGGACCCTCGAGGGCTCGCTCGAGACTGGAGGCCGCCTCGTTCCACCTGGCCGCGTTGAAGCGCGCCCTTCCGAGCAGGTAGTGGACCATGGGCTCGTCCGTGCGATCCGCGATGCGCTCGAGACGCTCCACCGCCCCCCCGGGCTCGACGGGGCCCCGGATCAGGTACTCGAGGACGTCGTGACCCGCCTCGTGGTGCGATGAAGCCCAGAGCTTCACGGTGAGCATCCGGACCGGTCCGTCCTCCGCGCTCAGTCCCCGTGCGAGGGAGTAGCTCCTGGTCGCCGCGGCCCCGTCCCCCTCGAGCCACGCCACGTCTCCCGCGAGCTCGAGCACCATGGGGTAGAAACCGCCGAGGGCCGCGGTATCGGCCATCAGTCCGTTCACCTGTGTGCGCGCGCGCTCGAGCATTCCCGTCGACACGAGATGACGGAGCCTGAGGATCTTCAACGCGTTGTCCTCCGGGGCGATGTCGCAGACGCGATCGAGGATCTCGCCGGACAGGTCGGCATCACCCTGCGCCCGCACGAGAGCCGCTTCGCCGAGCAGGAGGGCGACCTGGTGCGGGCACGGCCTGCCGAAGAGGGAAGGCGAGGCATAGCGCCGCTCGAGTGCGGTCAGCCACGGCCGGGGCACGCTCAGGTCCTCCAGGTGGTCGACCCAGGCCTCGTAGGCCTCGGAGCGCGTCGTGCCAAAGGCCTCCTCGAACGAGCCTCCGGCGTACCACGCGGCCAGGGACTGCGGTCCGTGATTGCTCCACAGGAAGCGCACGAAGCTCCCGCTCATCACGTAGGCCAGGCCTCCCTGGTGGGTGTAGAAGCCCACGATCCCCTCGAGCGAGGCTGGATTCTCCACGAGGCCCGCCTCCAGGATCGCGGCGCTGCGCATGTGCGGGTCCAGCGGGTCGCCGCTCCAGTCCGCCGCCACCGCCGTTCCCTCGAGGATCAGGGGATCGGCGAGGATCCCCATCAGTTTTCCGGGCATGCGTAGCGGCCCCCTCCCCCATGTTGCGCCAAACAGGTGGGCCATCTCGTGCTTGAGCACCCTGTTCGGTGGACGGCTGTAGACCATGAACGCGGCCCCGAGCCACGGCTTGGCCACGTTCGTCGGCCCCGTTCCCGTCAGTCGGCGCATCTCCGCCGCGCTGCGGAAGAAGTACAGGCTCAGCCTGCGCTCGGGACCGCCGCCGAAGAACGCCTCGAGCTCGCGCCACCGGAGCTCCGCCTCGGCCTCGAGGAAGGAGACCTGTGCGTCGTCGAGCTCGGCGGGGTGGTGGATGATGAGATGCCGCGTCATGCGCTGGCCTCCCAGCCTGCGTCCGATCTCCGCCTGGCTCGCGCGCAGGGCCAGGGTCGGCTCCGCGAGAAACGTGCCGGTCAGGACGATCAGCCAGGCCGAGAGGGCCGCCCTGGCGGTGCGGCGGCTCAGCCTCGAGGTGTCGAGGCGCAGGCGGTCCGGGTCGTGGAGCGCGGCGGCGAGAAGGAGCATCGGCGCGATCCTCCCGGCCGTGATCAGACGGAAGACGACGTGGCGCCACTGCAGGCCGACGGCCTCGTCGTAGAGAGGGCCTCCGAAGAAGCCGAGCAGGTGGTCGAAGACGAACACCTGGGGCGTGTAGTAGAGGAGCGCGCCGTCCCATGCCAGGCTCGCTGCCAGGACCGCGGCAAGCACTGCGAACGCAGTGCGGCGTCCCGGCAGGGCCAGGGCGATGACGCTGGCAAGAGCGGCGGATGCCAGGGCCGAGCAGACAGGGCCCATGATGAAGAAGCCCAGCCCCTGGAGCGGGTCGCACAGGCCGCGCACGGATCCGGCCGCGAGCAGGACGGCGAGGCTTGCGACGAGGCCGGGGGCGATGGCCGCGAGGACGCGCAGCACGAGCGCGGAGAACGCGACGGGGCTTGCCTCCCGCCTGAGCCGGACGACCGTCCCCGCCGCGATCATCCCCGCTGCCAGCGCGGCCACAGGGGCCAGGACGAGGGAAGACTCGTACCCGGGCCGTGCCGAGATGGCGACGGCCGCGCAGACGACGGCACCGGCCACCTGCGCGATGCTCCAGAGCCAGAAACCGGGACGACGGGCACAGTCCCTGAGCGCTTCGAGGAGCATGGCCCGGTCCTAGATGGCGGGCTGGGGTCGAGGTGGCAGGGAGTCCTTGCTCGGTGTGGTGCCGGGAATCCTCTCCTCGCCCTCGTCCACGAGAACGAACTCGAGGACGTCGCTCATGTGCTTGATGAAGGAGAAGCTCATCTCCTCGCGGATCTCCTTCGGGATCTCCTGGAGGTCCTTCTCGTTGCGCTTGGGCATGACGATGCGCTTGATGCCCGCGCGGTGCGCTGCGAGCACCTTCTCCTTGATGCCTCCCACCTGCAGGACCATCCCACGGAGCGTGATCTCTCCCGTCATGGCCACGTCAGGACGCACGGACCTGCCCATGAGCAGGGACGCGATGGCCACGTACATGGTGATGCCGGCCGACGGCCCGTCCTTGGGAATCGCCCCTGCCGGGACGTGGATGTGGAATTCGTTCTTCTCGAACACCTCGTCGTCGAATCCCAGCTCCTTCGCGTTCGCGTGTACGTAGCTCAGCGCCGCCTGGGCGCTCTCCTTCATGACGTCGCCGAGCTGGCCCGTGAGGTTGAGCTTGGCCTTGCCGAGCATCTTCGTCGCCTCGATGAAGAGGATGTCGCCTCCCGTGGGCGTCCAGGCCAGGCCGGTGGCCACGCCGGGCTCACCCTTCATCTCCGCCACCTCGGAGTAGTACTTGACGGGGCCGAGCACCTTCTCGACGAGCGCCTCGTCCACCGTCTCGGGGATCTTCCCGTCCTCGGCAACGAGGACGGCGATGTGGCGGCAGATCGAGGCGATCTCGCGCTCGAGGTTGCGCACGCCCGATTCGCGCGTGTAGGAGTCGACGACGAGATCCAGCGCACCTTCGGTCCACTCGAAGCGGTAGTCGTGAAGACCGTGTTCCTCCAGCTGCTTGGGGATGAGGAACTGGCGCGCGATCTTCTTCTTCTCTTCGCGTGTGTAGCCCGGGATCTCGATGACCTCCATCCTGTCGAGGAGGGGAGGCGGGATCGTGTCCTGGACGTTGGCCGTACCGATGAACAGCACGCGCGACAGATCGTACGGCACCTCCACGTAGTGGTCGGAGAAGCTGTCATTTTGCTCCGGGTCGAGCACCTCGAGCAATGCCGAGCTGGGATCACCCCTGAAGTCCGTGCCCAGCTTGTCGACCTCGTCGAGCATGAACACGGGGTTGATCGAGCCGGCCTTCTTCATGCACTGGATGATGCGGCCCGGCAGCGCCCCGACGTACGTGCGCCGGTGCCCGCGGATCTCCGCCTCGTCCCGGACGCCACCGAGGCTGATGCGCATGAAGTTGCGGCCCATGGCGCGCGCGATGCTCTTGCCCAGGCTCGTCTTTCCCACTCCCGGCGGTCCGACGAAGCACAGGATGGGTCCCTTCTTGTCCTCCTTGAGCTTTCGCACGGCGAGGTACTCGAGGATGCGCTTCTGGACCTTCTTGAGGTTGTAGTGATCCTCCTCGAGGATCTTCCTCGCCTCGGCCACGTTGAGATGGTCCTGCGTGGCGTGCGTCCAGGGAAGCTCGAGAAGCCAGTCGAGGTAGATGCGCACCACGGTGTACTCCGCGCTCGACGGCTGCATCTGCTTGAGGCGTGAGAGTTGCTTGCGGGCGACCTTGTCCACCTCTTCCGGCAGGCCGGCGTCCGTGATCTTCTGTCGCAGCTCCTCCAGGTCGTCCTCGTCCTCCTCGCTCTCTCCGAGCTCGTCCCGGATGGCCTTCATCTGCTGTCTGAGGAAGTACTCGCGCTGGCTCTTGCCCATCTCCTCCTGGACCATGGAGGAGATCTCCTTCTTCACCTTCAGCACCTCCAGCTGGCGCATGAGGAACTGGAGGGTGAGGCGCAGCCTCGGCTTGATGTCCAGCATCTCGAGGATGTTCTGCCTCTCCTCGACGGAGATCGGGATGTTCGCGGCCACCAGGTCGCAGATCAGGGAGGGGTCCTTGCTCGAGTGGAGCCTCTCGACGATGTCCCTCGGGAAGTTCGGCAGCAGCGCCACCACCTGCTCGAGGGTGTCGAAGATGGACCCCAGCAGCGCGTCGATCTCGATGTCGCGCGACTGGCTGTCCTGCAGCCTCTGGATCACGGCCTGGTGGTAAGGATCCGTGGTCACCGTCCGGACTGTCGAGAAGCGGACGATCCCGTGGATCACAACCCTGTAGCCGCCGCGGTCGAGCTTGATGACCTTCAGGACCCGCGCCACGGTACCCACGGGGTACATCTCGTTCCAGGCCGGATCGCTGGTCTCCGGGTCGCGCTGACTCAGCACGCCCAGGACCTGGGACTCCTGCTTGCTCAGCTCCTCGATGAGCTTGACGCTCTTGGCCCGGCCCACGTCGATCGGGACGATGGCGTGTGGAAAGAGCACGGAGTTGCGCAGCGGCAGGATGGGCAGGCGCTCTTCCGCGTTCTCAGGTTCCTTCTTTGTCTTCGGCATGATCATTGCGTCCGGATATCTGATAAAATATGGACGAGAGATCGCCGTGTCAAGGTGGGGGTTGACACTTTCCACCTCAGCGTCATATTGGACCCAGGATGCCGATCTACGAGTTTCAGTGTGATGGTTGCGGGGAGCGTTTCGAGGAGATTGTGCTTGGAAACCGCGAGGATCCGGTCCCTTGTCCCTCCTGCAGCGATTCCCGCACACACAGGCTCATGAGCACGTTTTCCTGGTCGGGCTCGGGCGGCACCGGCAGCCCCTCGGCGTGCACGTCCTGCTCCTCGTCCTCGAGCGCGTGCTCGAGCTGTTCCTCGAAGTAGCTCCCCGGACGAGCCGGGTCGGTCTCACCGGTCTCCGTTTTTTGACCGCGCACGTTATTATCTCCTAGCCTGCTCCCATGACCGTGAGCCCTGTGCGCATCGTCCTTGCCGGCGGCGGAACGGGCGGGCACGTCTACCCCGCCATCGCCATCTCGGAGATCGCGAGGCACTGCCTCGGATCCGTGGAGCTGCTGTTCATCGGCGTGCGCGGCCGCGCGGAGGAGCACATCGTTCCCGCGGCGCGGATCCCCATCGAGTACGTCGAGGGCACCGGACTTTCCCGCAGCCCTCTCGCGATGCCGGGCTTTGTCTCCACCCTCTCTCGCGGGTGGCTGAAAGCCCGTCGCATCATGGGCGACTTCAGGCCGCACATCCTCGTCAGCACGGGAGGATTCTCGTCCGCTCCGGCCGTGTTCGCGGCCGCCACCATGCGCGGTGCAGCACGACCCGCGCTCTTCGTGCACGAGCAGAATGCCGTTCCGGGACGCATGAACCGCGTGGCCGGGAGGCTCGCCGACCGCGTGGGCGTCTCGTTCGAGGGCTCGTCCAGGTACTTCCCGGCAGGGAAGGTGGTTCACACGGGCTACCCCGTGAGGGAAGGGATAGGAAAGGGCGACAGGGCCGCCGCCAGGAGGAGCCTGAACATCCCGGACGATGCGTTCACGGTTCTCGCGTTCGGTGGATCTGGCGGTGCGAGGAGCCTCAACAGGGGCCTCGCCCTGGCTCTTCCGGACATTCTCGGGCCCGGCCACGTGCACGTGATCCACGGAACCGGGCGCTACTTCTCCGCGGATTACGATCCCGAGGCGGACACGGCCAAGCTCGTCGACTCGGTCTGCCTGAAGCGGGACGTCCTCTCGAGGTATCATCCCCTGCCCTACATCGAGGACATGGCAGGGGCGTACGCGGCCTCCGATCTCGCCGTCTGCAGGACGGGGGCGGGAACCCTGGCAGAGCTGCGCGCCGCCTCCCTGCCCGCTGTGCTGATCCCCAAGCTCGGACTGCCGCACGAGCACCAGCTGGCCAACGCGCTCGAGATCGAGTCCAGCGGCTGCGGGTGGCTGATCCGCGAGGAGGACGACCCCCACTGCACCGGGTACAAGCGGCTCCCGCACGGGGCGCTCTCCCGGATGGTGCGCTCCATGGTGGACGAGCCTGCCCACATCGACGACGTCAGGCGTCTGCTCGCCGCCGCCGAGGCGCCCGACACCGAGGCCGTCATGGCTGGCGTGCTCCGGGATCTGCTCCGTCACGCCTGATCGCCGGCATCCCATTTTCATCCGTCGCGGACGCCTGTCTTCTAATGACCTTAAAATATTACGATATCTTCAAATACCCTCGGAGCAAGAACTCCTTGAAAGTAAAGAGATTTCCCTTGACAGATGGTGTAATAATCGGATACTATTGAAATGGCGGAGGGACTGCACTCTTGGTTGCTATCGGGAATATAGGGCGGGATTCTCGGGGTGGTGGCGAGAATGGACACGCTTTTGACGTCGGAGGCGCCCCATGAGAAAGAAGAAGCCCAAGGATCAGAAGGCCTTTCCCATGTCTGACGATGATCTGTTCACGGCCCCGGAGGTGGCTTGCTTTTGCAAGGTCGACCTCAAGACCATCCATAACTGGGTCGATCGCCAGCAGATCGAGCATTTTCGAACGCCGGGCCGACACCTGCGCTTCAGGAGGGCCGACGTGATCGACTTTCTCAGGCGCTTCAGCTACCCCGTTCCCGACGAGCTGCTGCCCAGGAGGCCCGCCGTGTACGCGCTGGTCTTGGACACCCCGCTCTCCGGAGCGGTCCGGCGCGCCTGCGGGCCGGACATGGAGGTGGAGGTCTTCGAGAGCATGATGGATCTCGGTCTCCGGGCCGGCCAGGTGCCTCCGGATGTGATCGTGCTGGATGCGGATGCCGTGCCCCAGGGTGCCGGAGGAATCGTCCAGTCCCTGCGCGGCTTCACGGCGACCGAGAACTGCCGGGTCATCCTGTGCTCCGACAGGCAGCCGGGCCCGGGAGACTCCGGCAAGATGGGCGTGGACGGATGGATCGCCAAGTCCTCGATGAAGGAGCTCAGGTCCACGCTCGAGGCACTCCTCAAGACCTGATCCATCCAGGACTTCGCGCCGCGGATCCGCGGCAGACTAGTAGTCGGTGGTGGACTCGGGGTCCGGGGAGGGAGGCGCACAGTAGGGGCCCCCCGTGACGCTCGGCAGGGTGGTGCAATCGTAGCCCTCCGAGATCCTGCAATCCGAGGGGGCGGAGCACTCCTTGAGGCAGTAGTTGTTGATGCCGTAGAGATCCACGCAGGCCGCACCGGCTCCGCAGTCCGCTGAGCTGGTGCACACGGCCGAGCAGTAGCCGCCCGGGAAGCTGAGAATGCCGCCGATGGTGTTCATGCACAGCCTGCCGGCCCCGGGAACCTCGGAGCAGTCGGTCGAGGAGTAGCATGAATCGCCGACGATGCCTCCCGTGCTCGTGTCCACGGCGGGATCGCTCGTGGAGTCAGGCGCTGGATCCGGTGTCACCTCGGGCGTCACATCCGGCGTGGGCTCCACCGCCGTGTCGGCCGCATCGCTGAGATCCGTGCCCATGTCCTCGGTGGCGGTGTCCGTCGGGGACGATCCGTTGCCGCCGCAGCCGGCCAGCAGCAGGGCCATTGCAAGGCCTGGCACGAGGAGCTTCACACTGGCGTTCATGGCAACCTCCGCGTCGGGTGGTATTCTCGAAACTGCTCTAGTATAGGGAGCTTGACCTCGATTTCAACACTTTTGTGCGTCCGCCGTGCCGGGTGGTTTCATCTCATCCACTCCTGAGCAGCACGTACATCGCGCCGTACCCCCCGTCGCACGGCCGCGCGGACGTGAACGCCAGGACCTTCGAGCCGATGCCTCCCTGACGTGCGAGCCAGGCCACGAGCTTCTCCTTGAGCACGGGCAGGCCTCCGTGCGAGCCCTTTCCCCTGCCGTGGACGATGAGCACGCAGCGCATGCTCCTCCTGCGCGCACGTTCGATGAAGTCCTCGATGACCAGTCTGGCCTCCTGGCGGGTCATGCCGTGCAGGTCGAGGTGATCCTGCCATGCGAACTCGCCGCGCCGCAGCCTGCGCATGGTCTCCCGGCTCACCTCCTGGATGCAGCCCTCGACGAACTCGTCCGACCACCGGATGTCGAACCCCACGTTGCCCTTGAGAAGATCGCGAGCGAACGTGTGCCACTCGCCGTCCTCGTCCGGCAGGCGCGCCGGCCTGGGCTCGGGTGAGGGAGGTCTGCCGGCGGCGTCCACGAGCGGCGTGACCCCCTCGACGGATTCCAGGAAGAGATCGTCGTCTCCGGATGCCCCTGCGCCCGCACCGCCGCGGGGCGTCTGCGCCTCCGTCCGGGTCCGCTCCGTCCGGGTCCGCTCCCTCCGGGCAACCTCGAGGTTCTCGAACGGCCTGTGTCTACCGGGTGGAGGAGGGTCCTGTCGCCTCTTGCGGCTCACTGCCTGAAGCCCTGGGCCACTGGATAGCGGCGCCCCGGCCCGAAGGCACGGCTGGACACCTTGAGCACGATCGGCGCCTGGAGGCGCTTGTGCTCCGCCGCCCGCACCATCGCGCGCACCCTCTCCTGCGTGTCCCTGCTCACGTCTGCGCCCTGCGGAGGCTCCTGCTCGAGGACCTGCCTGAGGACGAGATCGAGCTCGTCGTACGGAGGCAGCGCGTCCTGGTCCGTCTGGTCCGGCCTGAGCTCCGCGCTCGGCGCCTTGTCGATGATCGCGGAAGGGATGATCTCCTCCCCGCGGTTGAGGTGCCGGGCCAGCGTGTAGACGTCGGTCTTGAGGATGTCTCCGATGGGCGCCAGGGCGCCGACCATGTCACCGTAGAGCGTGCAGTAGCCCACGGCCAGCTCGGACTTATTGCCCGTCGCCAGCACCAGGCTCCCGTGCCTGTTCGAGAGGGCCATGAGCATCGTTCCCCTGATGCGTGCCTGCAGGTTCTCCTGCGCGAGTCCGGAACCAGAGCCCTCGAGGTGGGGAGCGAGCATCTCGAGCATGGCCTCGAAGGCGGGCTCGATGGAGATCTCCTCGAGGCGGATGCCCAGCCTCCCGGCGAGATCCCGTGCGTCCGTGAGGCTTCCCTGCGACGAGAATCGCGAGGGCATCGCCGCAGCGGTCAAGTGCCTGCTCCCCAGGGCGTCGACGGCCAGGCACGCCACGAGAGCCGAGTCGATGCCGCCGCTCAGCCCGATGACGACGTCCTCGAAGCCGCACTTGCGTACGTAGTCGCGAAGCCCCGTCACGATGGCGAGCCTGAGCATCTCCTCGCGCCTCTGGGGCCATTCGGACGCCTCGCCACCGAGTCCGCCGTCCTCGTCCAGCGTGACCTCGAGGAGCGATGTCTCGAACAGGGGTCCCCGCGCACGGGTCCGACCCTGCGCGTCCACGGCCAGGCTGCCCCCGTCGAAGACGAGCTCGTCGTTTCCTCCCACCTGGTTGACGAACAGCACGCCCGACCCGACGCTGCGGGCGACGTCCGCGAGCATCTTCTCGCGCAGCGCAGGCTTTCCCAGGGCAAACGGGGAGGCGCTCGGGTTGAGGATCACGCTGATCTTGGCTCCCGCCAGGTCCTCCAGGGGATCCTGGGCGTACAGGGGACGCGGGACGTGCGTGCCGTGATTCCAGATGTCCTCGCACACCGCGATGCCCAGGGCCCGGCCCTCCAGGTCGATGATCCCCGGCCGGTCTCCGGCGGCAAACCACCTGTCCTCGTCGAACACGTCGTAGCTCGGCAGGAGGCGCTTGACGTAGCGCGACTGCACGCGTCCGCCGGCGAGCAGCGAGACGGCGTTGAGGAAAGGCTTCTGGCCGTCCACCTCGTTGCGTGCGGGGTGTCCGACGAGCGCCGCGGGTCCGTTCGCCGTGGCCCGCGCGAGATCCCGTACCGCCTCCTCGCTCCGCTCGACGAGGGCAGGCCGCTCCAGCAGGTCCCTCGGCGGGTACCCACAGACCACCATCTCGGGAAAGATGACGAGCCGGGCGCCGCGGCCCCCCGCCCGGGCGATCGTCTCGCGCACGAGGGAGGCATTGCCGGCCACGTCCCCCACGAGCGGATTGACCTGTGCGAGAGCGATCTTCATGCCGTGGAGTGTATCGCGCGGCCCCCGCCCCATCAAGACAGCCGGAGGCCGCTGCCCTTCCTGTCCATGGCCTTATGTGCTATGAGTGCCCCGAGAGGGCGGAGACAGATCGATGTTCGGATTTGGACACTGGGAGATCCTTGCCATCATCGCCGTCATTCTCCTTCTCTTCGGTCCCAGCAAGCTCCCCGCTCTCGGTCGCAGCATCGGAGAGGGAGTCAGGAACCTGAAGAAAGGCCTCAAGAAGAGCGGCGACGAGGACGAGGGCAAGAAGAAGATCGAGTCGGGGGACGAGGACGATTCCGACTGATCCCGTCCGGCGAAACTCCCTTCACGATCTTCCTCGATAGGTGCCGTTCGGGAATGGGTGCACCGTCATGATCCGGGTTTCGAAGAAGATCCGCGAGATGGAGTCTTCGCCAACTCTCGAGATTTCCGCCCTTGCCGCGGAGCTCAAGGCGGCGGGCCACAGCGTGGTGGCCTTTGCCGCGGGCCAGCCGGACTTCGGCACGCCCGGCCACATCTGCGACGCGGCGTTCCAGGCCGTCAGGGACGGCTTCACCGGGTACACGGCGACCGCCGGCCTGCCGGAGCTCAGGTCTGCGGTGGCCGAGGTCTACTCCGAGAGGCTCGGCCTCGCGCTCACGCCTTCCAACGTGGTCGTCACGGTGGGAGCTAAGAACGCCCTGGGCGTGTTCTTCCAGGCCTCCCTCGATCCCGGCGACGAGGTCGTGGTGCCGGCGCCATACTGGGTCTCCTACCCCACGATGGTCCGGTCGGCCTCGGCGCGCCCCGTGATCGTGGAGTGCCCCGCGGACGCGGGATACCTCCTGTCGGCGGATGCCCTGGCCGGCAGCGTCACGCCGAGAACGAGGGCGGTCATCGTGAACTCCCCGTCGAACCCCACCGGCTCGGTCTACTCGCGCGACGAGATGTCCGCCCTCGTGGACAGGGCGCTCGAGCTCGGCATCGCCGTGCTGTCCGACGAGATCTACGAGGACCTGCTCTTCGACGGAGCCGGGCACGTCTCGCCGCTCTCGCTCCATCCCGACAGGCTCGATGACTTCGCCGTCGTCACCGGCGTGAGCAAGACGTACGCCATGACGGGATGGCGCATCGGGTGGCTCATCGGATCGCCCGAGCTCGTCAAGGCCATGGCCAAGATCGTGGGACAGACCACCTCGGGTCCCGCCACCTTCGCGCAGAAGGCCGCGGTGGCCGCGCTGAAGGGCGACCGGGGCTTCCTCGACGGCTGGATCGAGCAGTACCGGGCGCGGCGGGACGTGATGATCGAGGGAATCTCACGCATTGAGGGCATGAGCCCCCACGTTCCCAGGGGCGCCTTCTACCTCTGGGTCGACGCCTCGCCTCTTCTCGAACGCCTCCTGCCCGACGGCAGCCCGGTCGGGAGCTCCAAGGCCCTGGCGCGCTACTTCCTCGAGGAGGAGCACGTGGCCACGGTGCCCGGGTCGGCCTTCGGAGCGGAAGGCCATCTCCGGCTCTCGTTCGCCACGGCCATGCAGGACGTCGAGGAGGGAGTCGCGCGGCTCGCGAGGGCCGTGGAGAGGCTTGCAGCCCCATAGGAGCCCCGGGTGACCGACAGGCCTGAGCACAGGAACGGGCAGCTCCGTTCGCGTTTCATCACCTGGTTCCTGGTCGGGACCGGCGCCGTCGTGGCCTTTCTGTCCCTGTGCCAGAGGCAGAAGACCCTCGAGAAGCTCTCGGAGTGGGAGTTCCATCTCAGGGCCGCGGGCAAGGTGCTCGTGCTGTCCGATCGCGGAGATCTCGGGACGACGAGGGTGGAGCCGCTCGAGATCGTGTTCGCGGACGAGGAGCCGGCCCTGCTCGAGCTGGCGCGCGGGACGGACGAGGAGGCCTTCGCACGGGCGCTCCGCGCCGGAGGCTACGGAGGCGTGGTCGTGAAAGCGGATCTCGACGCGGGGCAGCCTCCCGGACCGCCCTCGGTCCAGGCGAGACTCGCCGGGTTCAGGCCCGGCCTCCACTTCCACGCGCTCATGCTCCGACCCGGAGCAGGTCTGTACGCGCCGCGCGCCGCGCCGCGGGTGGACGACGACGTGCTGGACTTCCTCGTCGGCGCGGCTCGGCTGAGGCTCGCGGGAGCGACCCGCGAAGCCTCGGGCGCCCGGGCTCCTCGGGGTGCTCTCGCCGAGCACGGGCCGGACGGCGTCGAGGTTGCGCTCCAGATCGAGGGGCTGAAGCCGAAGCCCGTCAGGACGGCCAGGGCGAACCAGATCCGGCAGGACCTTTCCGCGACGGGCGTCGGCCTCTCGCTCCTCGATGCCGTCCTGGATGCGGCCGACGGGATCGCCGATCGCTTCGAGCGCGCGCACGCCGCTCGGGAGGGGCCGCTCGCCGGGGCGTTGAAGCGCTTCCGGATCGAGCTCCACGTGCTGCACTCCTTCACCCTCATCGATCACCTCGGCGAGGACGTGGACGCGGAGACGTTCCGTGCGTTCCTCGACCGTGTGCTGGATCCCGGCGTCACCGGCCTGGCCCTGGGCTGGAGACCTCCGCAGAAGGGCCGGGCGATCGGCCGGAAGGGCTTCCGGATCAGGCTGCCGTCCGACGCGATCTACTGGTCCAGGAAGGGCGGCGTGCGGATGGTGGAGCGCGTGCTTCTGGATGCGCGCCTGGGCAAGATCGAGGATCTGGGCAAGAGGCCGTATGTGTCCCTCGATGTGTTCAGGTCCATCCACGTCATGGAGAAGGAGCCCGGGGGCGGAACGATGCGGATGAGCCGGGGCATCGCCGCGCAGCCGCCGCGCGAGGATCCGTCCGCGCTCCTCGCCCGCGTCGCGGCGAAGATCGCCTCCGACATGTCAGCCGGCGGCGCGTTCAGGCAGAGCTACTATCCGGTCCGCGATCAGCTCCGGCTCGGCAAGGCGCAGGACGGCGCCGCGGAGGATGCACACCTGCACGGGCTGGGCATGGAGGCGCTGAACGAGGCGGCCCGGGCCCTGGAGGACGGCGCGCTCGCGCAGGCCGCGGACCGCGCCCTGGGCCGCATGATGAGGTGGCTGCGTGCCTGTTCTGGGGCCGGGCTCGATCCCACCGAGACGCAGCCTCCCGAGCTGCCTCCGATTGGACGGGACCAGGTCCTGACGCACTGCGGCCCCGTGGACGTGACGGGCAGGCCGGTGGCCGTGAGCGGCTGGAGGCCCGGCGGTCAGGAAGAGACCGCGGTGCCCGACGGGCTCGTGTTCGTGGTCCACGGCGGCACGGCCCGCCTCGGGACCGCCTCTCTCGCCCTCCTCGGCCTCGTCGAGCACATCGGCCGCGATCCCGGGTCGGGGAGACGGGCCCGGCTCGGGCCCCTCGTCCAGGGGCTCGTCGGCTTCATCCTCATGATGCAGCGCGAGGACGGATCGTTCCAATCCCACTTCGTGATCAATGATCACGGCCTCCACGCGTTCGACGAGCCCGAGGACACCGGGATGGCCCTCCTGGCGCTGTCGCGTGCCTCTTCACTCATCGACGATCCGCGCATCGGGCCGGCCCTTCAGCGCGGGTTCGCCGCGCATGCGGTGTTCGTCGAAAAAGTCCTGTCCGGTACGTGGCGCACGCCGACCGCGTGCACGAGGCTCGCCGGCTACGTCCCCTGGGTGGCGTTCGCCGCGTCGGATGCGAGGGACCTCGTGCCCGGCCACGCCGCCGAGGCTGCGGCGAGCGATGGTGCGCGGCTGCTGGCCTCCGGGTGCCTGATCACGGAGGCGGAGGCCCTGTCGCACGGTCTGGCCGGAGGCCATCTTGGCGGCGGGATGCCGGGAGCCAGGGACGTGCTCTCGGCCGCGGCCTCGGTCGAGGCGCTGCGCCTCGGGCCCGGAGGCGACGGGAACGAGCGCGTCCACGAGTTGGCCCTCGAGCTCGGAAGGCACCTCGCGCTCCGGCTCGTGGTGACGCCGGGCGTGAATGACCACTTCCTGCCCGTGCCGGGCAAGGCCGCCGGAGGCGTGGGGCGTGATCTGGTGGACCACCGCCAGAGGCTCGACAGCGCCTTCGCGGTGGTGGCCCTGCTCTCGAGGCTCATGCGCTAGGTTCCGGGGGTGGCTGATTGTCCCAGCGTCCCTGTATGATGTTCGCGGTCGAGGTTTCATAGGATGTCGGTACGCAGCAGGGCGGGAGCGGCGCGGCCGCTGCCCGCGGAGAGGGTGTTCAGCCTCGTGGCCACTCTGCTCGCCGCGGGCAAGCCGCTCACGCGCGATGAGATCATGGAGCGGCTGCGCGAGCTGTACGTGCCGCTCGGCTCGGCCGAGCCGGAGCCGGAGACGCTCCGCAAGATGTTCGAGCGGGACAAGAGGCTGCTCAAGGACATGGGGCTTCCACTCGTGACGGTGGAG
>JAFDER010000047.1 GCA_019310245.1 Deltaproteobacteria bacterium | reverse complement strand
TGAGGCTCGTCCCGAAGCTCATGAGCCGTCCCATCTTCAGGCCCATCGAGAAGATCCCCATGGTCCAGCCCGCGCTGGAGTACCCGGCATCGAGGTGGGCGCCCAGGAACCTGGTGGGCGGCCGGACGAACTCGAAGCCCATGCCCAGATGCAGGGGGTGGAAGTAGTCGAGCTCCCAGCCCTGATTCAGGGTCATGGCCGCCGGGTTGAGGGCGAGACCGTAGGCCGCCGAGCCCGAGGTGACGCCGCCGGCAGGCGTGAGGATGCGGTCCGTGAACAGCTGGGCCCCGGCCTCGGAGGTCCAGAGACAGACGGTCAGAGCCGTGGCCAGCGACAGTGCCGAACAGGTTGATTTTGCACTCATGACCGACATTTACAGCACGTCGGGCGTGCTGGCAATCACGTAGAACCGTTCTCGAACAGGGCGGCACATTACTACCGGAAACCGTGATTTCAGGCAATGATCCGGGAATAATCCTTAGAAAACGAGCGTCTGAACATGATTGGAGGCCCAACAAATGGCCGCGCCCGATCGACAATATTTTAACGCTTCGATTGATACTAGGGCCGAATTGTCCTAATATGACTAGAGTCAAGACTATGCAGTCCACCTCGAACATCCCCAGGGCCATCAGCGCATGGTCGAGGGAGGCCCTCAGCGTGGAGAAGGGAGCCAGGCTCCTCCTTCTCGGAGACGACTCCACGGGCCAGGGCCGCCGGCTCTACGTCAGCCTCCGGCGCCAGATGCAGGGCAAGGGCCTGCGCGTCGTGGACATCTCGCCGAGGGGCAGGACCGACGGCCGGGACGTCTTCGGCCTGCAACGGAGCCAGCCGGCCCCGGCAGCCGGCAGCGAGGAGCTCGATTTCCAGGGCCACCGCGAGCGGCTGCTGGACTCGCTGCGCCGGGGCCTGGACGGCCTGCACTCCGACGAGCCTCACCCGATCGTCCTGTTCGTCGAGGACCTGGAGCGGTGCGACGACCACACGAAGCTGCTCCTCGAGATGCTGCTCGACAGCGCCGCGGAGGACTACCCGTTCCGCGAGGATCCCGACATGCGCGCCGTGGTGGTGGCCCTGGACGGGCGCGGCCCCACGGCCGAGACGCTCGCCAGACACCCCGCCACGCTGCGCTTCGACCCCGGCCCGGCCTCCATCGCCAGGCGAGCACAGCGGCGCAAGCTGCGCGTGGAGGCCATCCGGGCCATCAGGCTCCTCCAGCTCTCGGAGCTGCCCCTGCGCGCCGCCGAGGTGAACCACATCGCGGGCCGCGGTGCGCTCGAGAGCCTGCGAAAGGAAGACATCGCCCTGGAGTGCCAGGGACGGGGCAAGGCAGCGCGGTACCGGATCGTGGATCCGAGCCCGGCCGGTCTGCCGGAGCCCGGGTCCCTGCCCGAGGCCGAGCTTCGCCGGTATCACCAGCGGCTCCTCGAGGTGTTCGAGAGCCGGCCCGACGACGCGAACTCGGCGGTGGCACGCCTCCGCCATGCCGTGGGTGCCGGGCAGCCGCAGTCCGTGGTCCGGCACGCAGGACCGGCGCTCGACACCCTTCTCGAGGCCCTTCGCCGCGCCGAGGCCAGGGACCTCATTGCGGGCAGCCTCGAGACCCTGGCCGGACACAGGGAGCACGCGGGAGAGGCCATCAGACTCAGGCGCAGGCTGGCCCGGCTCGACGCCACGGCCGGCCGGCCGCTCGACGCGGCCACGTCCATCCAGGCCATCCCGCGCTCGAGCCGCTCTGCAGATGACGAGCTACTCCTCGCCCGGTCGCTGCTGGGCGCTGGCCGGCCCCACGAGGTCCACGAGGCCATCGGCGAGGTGATCTGCGGTGCACCCGCCGGCAGGAACCGGCCCGAGGTGCTGAGGCTCAAGGGCGTTCTCGCCGAGGCCGAGTACGTGAGGGCGAATCTCGACGAGGCCGCCGGGCTGTGCCGCGACCTGGCGAGCGCCTCGAACCTACCGGCCGAGGACAAGGCCAGGGTCCGCAACACGCTGGGCAAGGTCTACCTCGCACGGGGCAAGTACCAGGAAGCGGAGCGCATCTTCCGCGACAACCTCTCCAAGGCCAAGAGGGAGGGCCTGGACCGCCACGCCCTGATCGCGAAGATCAACGCCGGTGTGGCGCGCATCCGGCTCCTGCACTACTCGAGCGCCAAGAAGCTCCTCGTCGAGGCGCTGGGCGTGGCAGTGGAGAAGGGCTTCTACCGCGAGGAGGCGATCGCCAGGGAGAACCTCGCAACGGTCCACCACATGCTGCGAGACTACGGCGAGGCCATGGAGCACTACAGGGGCGCCTTCGCGCTCCTGCGCTACCTCGGCAACCCCGAGTACCTGGCACGCATCGCCAACAACCTGGGCGAGATCTACATCCGATTCGGAGACGTGGACAGGGCGAGTGCCACGCGCTCGTTCGCTCTGCGCATGGGAGCCGAGCACCCCGTCTCGCGGGTCGAGGCCGAGGGTCTCCTTCTCGAGGGGCGCATCCACCTCATGCAGGGCAACTCGGGCCAGGCATCATCGTCGTTCGAGCAGGCCGCGCGCGTGTTCGCCGGTCTGGACGACACGCCGCACCGCGTGGAGGCCCTCATCTGGCAGGCCGCGGCCTGCACCGAGCTCAGGCAGCTCGGCCGGGCCCAGAGCCTGCTCGGCGAGGCCAGGCCGCTGGCCTGCGGCGACCAGCGCACAGAGGCCCGGCTCAACCTCGAGCAGGGAAGGCTCGAGAGGCTCAGGGGCCGGGAGGCGGGGCCGCTGCTCACCGAAGCCCTGGAGCTGCTGCGCAGGAGCAGCGACCTCGAGGGAGAGCTCGAGGCCCTTCACGCACTGGCGGAGTCCGAGCTCGACAGGGGCGACACCATCTTCGCCCGGCAGCACCTCGAGCAAGCCTCCGAGATCAACGCGGCGATCCGGGCCCGCGTCCCCGAGGCTTTCCACGAGTCGTTCGACTCGACGCTCGTCAGGCGCCGCCTCGCGACGACCGAGCTCAGGGCCCGCGCCCTCGAGCGCGAGGGTGCAGGCACGGATCGCACGAAGACGAAGGGAGGAGCCTGCCAACCGCCCTTCCCGAAGATCGTCGGACAGAGCGAGCCAATGCAGGTGGTCTACAGGGCCGTCAAGCGCGTGGCGAAGCTCGAGGACCTGGTCCTCATCGAGGGCGAGAGCGGCACGGGCAAGGAGCTCGTCGCCGAGGCCATCCACGACCAGAGCAAGAGGGCCGACAAGCCCCTCATCAAGATCAACTGCGCCTCGTTCGTGGAGAACCTGCTGCAGTCGGAGCTGTTCGGACACGAGCGGGGCGCCTTCACCGGCGCCGTGCGCCGCCGCAGGGGATGGTTCGAGACGGCATCGGGAGGAACCCTGTTCCTCGACGAGATCGGCGACATCCCGCCGTCCACGCAGGTGAACCTCCTCAGGGTCCTGCAGGACAAGGTGATCTACCGGGTGGGCGGCCGCGAGCCCGTGGAGGTCAACGTCAGGATCCTCGCGGCCACGAACCGCAACCTCAAGCAGCTCGTCGCCGACGGACATTACCGCAAGGACTTGTACTACAGGCTGCAGGGGCTGCGCATCGTCATGCCGCCCCTGCACGAGAGGCGCGAGGACATCCGCCCCCTGGTCGAGCACATCCTCGACGGCATCTGCACGGAGTTCCGGCTGCAGAGGCGCAGGGTCCGCTTCTCCGAAGGAGCCCTCAGGCTTCTCGAAAGCCTGACGTGGCCGGGCAACGTCAGGGAGCTCGAGAACTCCGTGCGCTCTGCCGTGCTGTTCGCGGACGGGCGCACCGTCACGCAGAGGGACCTCTCGCCGTACATCGAACCCGCGGCCGGGACGTGCACGCACCGGACGGCGGCTCACGACCTTCAGGCCGCCTCGCAGGAGGAGCAGGCGAGCGGAGAGACGGTTGACCTCAACCAGGTCCTCCTCGGCGCCGTCAGCCTCCCGCAGTTCAAGAAGGAGATAGAACGTCGTTGCATCGTCGAGGCGCTCCGTGCCGCGAAGGGCAACATCACGAAGGCCGCGGACCTGCTCGGAATGAAGCGGCCGAGGCTCTCACAGCTCGTCAAGTACTACGGCATCTCGAAAAGCGGTGCCTCTCCGATTGAGGAGTCATAGCCATGGTTCAGCGAAAGTTCATGATCCCGCTCCTGCTCGCAGGAGGCCTGTTCGTCCTGACCGCCTGCGGACGGGACGACACAGGGGACCTGGAGGTGGGTGACGCCCTCTACGGCCTCACCGTGATCGATGCGGTCCAGCTCGGCGCAGCGCAGGGGTGCCACTCCCTGGCCTCGCAGGTGACCGGGTCGCTCACGATCAACATGCTCGAGGAGAGCGACGACCTCGTGCTGCTACTCGAGGACGGCTACCCGCTGTGCATCGACACGATGGACACCGTGGCCGCGGAGCTGTCGCTGCTCGAGGCCTCCTACCTGGACGGAGCCCAGGGCCCTCCCGAGGGATCGATGTCGACCGACGACGTGGAGCAGATGATGCTCACCCCGGGCGAGGTGGAGGAGAGCGACGAGGGCGGAGTGGACGAGACCGACCCCAACCCCCAGCCAGCCGTCGAGACGGGCGTCGGAGGACAGACCACGAACCCGCCACCCACGGCAACGGCCACGCTCAAGCCCGCGGGGAGTCCGACGTCCCCGCCCGACACGCCGCCCGAATCTTCCGACTGAGCCCCGTACACACCCACTCACATAGCGAGCATTCCCGGCGCCACTCAGCGGCGCTGCCCTTCGACGAGCTCACGGCAACGGAAGCCCACGGCAACGGAAGTCTCGCGGTCTCCAGGGAGGATCTACCGGGCAGCTCGAGTTGGCTCGGCAGGGAGCTGTCAGGCGCGGGGACGGTGCGGGGTCGAGGCACCCTCAAATTCCCCCGGGTGCCGAGTGCCCCGTACCGCACCGGGCCGGGAAGTGGTTGCCCTTCGACAGGCTCAGGGCCACGGGGCGGGCGCCTGGCTCTTGATTCGTTCGGTGGGGACGTGACAAGCTCCTGAGCGGACATGCAACCCCTGAGCCTCAACCCGATGCTCCAGAGCTCGCTTCTGGGGTTCATCTTCACGACGGCCATCGCGGTCAGCGTGTCGCTCAGGGCGGAGAAGACGCGCAGGGAGAAGCTCTACCTCGTCTTCGCGATCGCGGTGGGCGTTCACTTCCTCATGCAGTTCCTCTACCACGCGTTCGGCGGCGGGGAGGTGCTCTACAGGCTGAGCCTGCTGGCCGCGATCCTGGTGCCGCAGGGCACCCTGGGGTTCTTCAGGGCGTTCCTGGGCCGGGGGCGCAGGCGAAAGTCCCGGCTCGCGATCTTCTCCCTGGTGGCGGCGGTCCTCGTCTCGGCGGCGGCGATCCCGCCCATCATCCCCTCTCCCTGGGCCGGCGTCATCGTCCTGGTCTACGTGGCGAGCATGCTGTACGCGAGCCTCTACTACCTCTACTCGCGCTCGAGGAAGATCGAGAGCCGGGTCGAGTCCACGAGGATCCTCTACCTCGTCTTCGGCGGCACGCTGGCGGCGACGCTCTCGCTGGCAGATTACCTCCCCATCGTGGGAGTGCCCTTCCCTCCCATGGGGTCCGTGCTCACAGCCATCTTCCTGTACATCCTCTCGCAGGCGCTCTTCCAGTTCAGGCTCCTGGACCTGTACGAGCTCCTGGGAAGGCTCACGATCCTCGTGGCGATGGCCTTGGCCCTGGCGGGCATCTTCTGGGGCCTGGTGAGGCTCAACCCCACCTCCACCATCTTCTTCGTCAACGCCATGGCTGCCGCGTTCGTCATCCTCATCGTGTTCGACCCCCTCCGGACGTGGGTGGAGCAGCGCATCGGAACTTTCTTCCTCAGGGAGAGGTTCGACTTCGAGAACACCATCGAGAACACGCGCAGACGCATCGGAAGGACGTTCGACCTCGACGAGATCGCCTCCGTGCTCATCGAGGGCCTCAAGCGCTCCGGACGCATGACGCAGGCGAGCTTCTACCTCATCGACTCCGAGGGCCAGAGGTACATCCTCAGGGCCTCGCTGGCACAGGCGACCGCGCACGAGATCGTCGTGGCCAAGGTCTCGGGCCTGCTCGAGAGGCTCAGCGGGGACGGGCAGGTGATGGCGTCCCAGCTCCGGCGAGAACTCCGGGCCGCGCGCGGCTCGGAGGCGCGCGGCGAGGAGCCGGCCCTCGAGTCGGACCTCGAGGTGCTCGACGACATGGGCGCCGACGTGGTCTTCCCCGTGCAGGAGAAGGGTCAGATCTACGGCCTCTTGTGCGTGCGCGACGACCGGCTGCTGGACGCGTTCACTCCCGAGGACCTCAGGCTGCTCAGGAGCCTCTCCGGGTTCGTGGCCGTGGCCGTGGAGAACACCCGCGTCTACGAGAGGATCAAGGAGCGCGACCGCCTCGCCGCCATCGGCGAGATGAGCGCCGGCCTGGCGCACGAGATCCGCAACCCCCTGGGCTCGATCAAGGCCTCCGTGCAGTACATCACGGGCGACGACAGGGGACCGGACCACTGGGAGGGAAGCCGGGACGAGGAGTTCCTGGACGTGATCATCCAGGAGGTCAACAGGCTCAACAGGGTCGTCTCGTCGTTCCTCGACTACGCCCGTCCGGCTCGCGAGGATCCCGAGCCGAGCAACGTGAACGCGATCCTGCACCGCACGCTCAAGCTCGTGGACGTGGAGGAGGGGGACGGCGAGCCTCGCATCGTGATGGACCTGCAGGAGACCGTCCCGCTGGTGCGGGTCTCGGACGAGAAGCTCGCCCAGGTCTTCTGGAACCTGCTCATCAACGCGCTGGACGCCAGCCCCGACGGGGCGAAGGTCGAGATCCGCACGCGCACATCGCGCAAACCGGCCTACTGGGGCGACTTCGAGAGGGACAGGGAGCGCGAGCTCGTGGAGATCTCCTTCCGCGACCACGGGGAGGGCATCTCGAGCCAGGTCCTTCCGAAGATCTTCATTCCCTTCTACACGACGAAGGAGAACGGCACGGGACTCGGACTCGCCATCAGCCACCGCATCGTGCGCGAGGCGGGAGGCACGCTCGAGGTGGAGTCTCAGCAGGGGCGGGGCTCGACGTTCACCGTGCTGCTTCCCCCATCGCTCCACGTCACCGAGGACTCCCGCACCATCCCCCCCAGCTGAGCTCCTTACCGCGCTCCCGCACGGCAGAAAGAAGTCGCATCCATTTGAATTCTAACAACTTGCAAAGAGGTCCAAGTTTCACTAGAATTTCTGGGTTCGGAATCATCGATGGGGTGGAGCGAGCCGCTCCCCGAGGAGGTGCCCACATGACCACGATGCGAAGGTACTTTCCGGTCGTCTTGGCCGTGACCCTCGCAGCCTGCGGAGCGGACAAGAAGGGCAAGGGGACCATGGAAGGAACGACCCCGGCCGGCCTCGAGGGCGCCACGCAGGACGTCTCCGAGGACAGGTCCAGGTGCGAGGGCGAGGGCCACAGGGTGGAGAACACGGACCTGAACAACGACGGGGTGGTGGACGTGCGCAACGTGTACGCCATGGTGACCAAGCACGGCAACGAGCACGAGGTGCTCGTGTGCAAGGAGACGGACCTGAACTTCGACGGCAAGAAGGACATCATCCGCTACTTCTCGGACGAGGGACGGCCCCTGCGCCAGGAGGTGGACCTGGACTTCGACGGCGGCATCGACGTGATCACCTACTTCGAGGACGGCAAGATCGTACGCTCCGAGTACGACACCAACTTCGACGGCAAGGTGGACATGTGGAACTACTACCAGGATGGCAAGATCCTGCGATCCGAGCGGGATCGCAACGGAGACGGCAAGCTCGACGAGTGGGAGCACTTCGACAAGGAGGGCAACCTGCTGCGCATCGGCTACGACACCGACGGCGACGGCAAGGTGGACCACTGGGAGCGCGCCGATACGGGCGAGGTCATCGAGGAGCCGGAGGAGGAGCCCGGCGAGGAGCCCGGCGAGTAGTCCACCGAGGCCCGAGACGGCCCCGCATCTCATGAACCGCATCCACAGACTCAAGAATCCCGTGCAGGAGTATGCTTGGGGGTCGAGGAGCGCCATCGCGAAGCTCCTGGGCGAGCCCGTCCCTTCGACGAAGCCCCAGGCCGAGCTGTGGATGGGCGCGCATCCGAAGGCCCCCTCGCTCGTGCTGCTCGACGTCGAGACCGTTGCGCTCACGAAGTGGATCCAGCGGGACCCGAGGGCCGTGCTCGGTGCGGCGGCCGGCTCCTTCTCGAACGAGCTCCCGTTCCTCTTCAAGGTCCTCGCCGCCGGGATGCCCCTCTCGATCCAGGCGCACCCCGACATCGACCAGGCCCGCGAGGGGTTCGAGCGCGAGAACGCGGAAGGGATCGACATCTCGGCGGACCGGCGCAACTACCGCGACCCCAACCACAAGCCCGAGCTCATCTGCGCGCTCACGCCCTTCTGGGCGCTCAACGGGTTCCGGCAGCCCGGCGAGATCCGCACGCTGGCCGGGGCCCTTGGATCGGAAGGGCTCGACGCCCTCTGCTCGTGCCTCGACGGGCGGGACGGCATCCGGCGCTTCTTCTCCGATCTGATGACCATGGCCCGCGAGCCCCTCAGGACGCTCGTGCGCGAGAGCGTGGGCAAAGCCAGGGGCCTGGCCGACACCGACCCGGCGTTCGACTGGATGGTGAGGCTGAGCCACGAGTTCCCCGACGACCCCGGAGTGCTCGGCCCGCTGTTGCTCAACCTCGTCAGGCTCGAGCCCGGGCAGGCCATGGCCCTTCCCGCCCGCCGGCTCCATGCCTACCTGGACGGCACGGGGATGGAGATCATGGCAAACTCGGACAACGTGCTCCGGGGAGGGCTCACCGTCAAGCACGTGGACGTTCCCGAGCTCCTCCGCGTCCTCTCGTTCGAACCCTCCGATCCCGGGGTCGCGGGACCCGACAGGACGTCCGACGTGGAGTCCGTCTACCGGAGCGGTGCCCGGGAGTTCGTGCTGTCCGTGATAAGCGTCTCCTCCGGGGCACCGTTCGACGCACCGGCGGACCACGGCGCCGAGATCCTCTTCTGCACGTCGGGCAGCGGCCGCATCTGGGAGCCGGAGGCGGACCGCAGCCTGGACTACGGCCGCGGAGACTCCTTCATCGTGCCGGCCGCAGCGGGACACTACCAGATCGCGGGCGAGGCCACGCTCTACCGCGCGTGCGTTCCGGTCTGATCACCGCTTCCGGGCGGGGCGCTCTTCCAGTCTGACCATCTTCCCGAGCCTGCGCACCTCGGCGCGCGTCAGCTCCCTGTAGCGACCGGGCTGGAGACCCGTGAGCGCGATCGTGGCGAACCTCATGCGGTGGATCTTCTGGACCACGAGGCCCGTGGCGCGGGCCATGTCGTGGATCTGACGGTTGCGGCCCTCCTTGAGCGTGACCATGACCAGGGCGCCGGAGGGAGCGTCGCGCAGCCTGCGGATCAGTGCGGGGCGTGTGGGCCGGCCCCTGACGTGCACGCCCCGGCGCCACTTCTCGAGAACGGCCTCGGTGACGCGGCCCCGCAACCTGACGCGGTAGGTTCGAGACACTCCGTAGCGCGGGAGCGTGAGGCGGCGGGCGAGCTCGCCATCGGTGGTCAGGAGCAGGACTCCCGTGGTGTGGAAGTCGAGCCGGCCCACGCTGGCGGCCCTCTTGTGCCTGGCCCTGAGCAGGTCGTAGACCGTGCCGCGTCCCTCCGGGTCCGATTTCGTGCACACCGTGGCGCGCGGCTTGTACAGGACGAGGTGCAGGGGCGGCAGGTTGCGCACGAGCTTGCCGTCCATGTGCACGCGGTCGCGCCCCGGCTCCACCTCCAGCGAGGCGGAGGGTTCCTCGCGGCCGTTGACCCTCACGCGGCCCGAGCGGATCGCCTCCATGACCTCGCGTCTGCCGAGGCCGGTGGACTGCGTGATGTGGCGAATGAGCTTCATGCGAGCACAGCAACGCTCCATACCATGATCACCGGATCACCGGAAGAGTTCAAGGTGGTGCTTGATCCACATCCACGCAATGAGGCACAATACGGTCTCCGGGGGAGTCAGGAGAGGTCAGGGAGCAGTGAGCCGCGATCAACTCATCGGGCGCGTGATCCACAACCGCTACCGCCTCGAGAACAGGCAGGGCGTCGGTGGCATGGGCGCCGTGTACAAGGCCAGGCACCTGTTCCTCGACAGGATCGCCGCCATCAAGATCATCCAGCCCGAGCAGCGGTCGCAGGAGCACTTCCGGGCGTGGTTCCTCAGGGAAGCCCGTGCCGTCAACATGATCAACCACGCCCACGTCGTGGAGATCTACGACTACGGCGAGACGGAAGACGGCCTGGCCTACCTCGTGATGGAGTTCCTCGACGGCATCCCGCTGGCGAACGTCATCGCGCACGGTCCGGCGTCGCTGGCCCTGACGGTGGACGTGCTCGAGCAGGCCTGCGCCGCGCTCGCCCGCGCCCACGACCTGGGCGTCATCCACCGCGACCTCAAGCCGGACAACATCTTCCTGATCGAACGAGGCGGCCGGAAGAACTTCGTCAAGCTCCTGGACTTCGGGCTGGCCCGCGTGATTCGAGAGGGGCGGCTCGCCGAGAAAGGAGCCGTCTTCGGAACGCCGGAGTACATCTCGCCCGAGCAGGCTCGCGGCGAGGACGCGGGCCCCGCGTCGGACCTCTACTCGCTCGGGGTCATCTTCTACGAGATGATCACCGGGCGCATCCCGTTCGACGACAAGGACCGCGACAGGCTCTTCAGCCACCACCAGCACAAGCAGCCGCCGCCGCCCTCGAAGGTCAACCCCGACGTGGGTCCCGAGGAGGAGCGAATCATCCTCAGGCTGCTGGCCAAGAACCCCGTGGACCGCTACCGCGACTCCCACCACCTTCTCGACGATCTCAAGGCCCTGCAGAGAGTCGTGCCCACGTCCGTGCTGCGGGAGGTGGACGATCGGGGGACGGACTCGGACTCGGCTCCCTCGGCTCCCATATCGCTCCCGGAGTTCTCGCAGTGGGCCATCAAGTCGGCCATCTTCGCGCGCATGGCGACCCGCGCCTTCCCGACCGGAGGCGTCCCGGACGAGATCAGCTCGAAGCTCGACGCCCTGTGGCAGACCACCGCCGCGGCCACGATGGTCGACGGCGAGCTCGCCGAGGAGGCACGCCGGCTCGAGAGGGTGGAGGGCAAGATGCGCGACATCAAGGCCCAGCTCGGCCGCAAGATCGAGGAGCTGAGCCGCGAGGTCTCCAGGCTCCAGCGCGAGGTGGAATCGAGCCAGTCCGTCCTGGAACGCTCCCGCAGACGCGTGCTCGAGGTGGAGGAGGAGCTGCAGCGCGAGCGCAAGGCCATCGACAAGCTCGAGGAGCAGGGGGCGAGCTCCGCGCGGCTCAAGGAGGCCTACGAGCGTACGGGCGCCATGCACGCCAACTTCATCGCGCGCAGGCAGCAGGTCAACGAGATGGAGCAGTCCATCATCAACAGGCGCGAGGAGATGCACAGGCTCGAGGAGCGCATCCAGACATACCGCCGGGAGCTCGACGGGCGCACGGACGCGCTCGGCAAGGAGCTGAACAGGGCGCGCGCCAACATCGAGGAGAAGGGAATCGAGGCGGCCAGGCACCGCAAGGCACTCGTCGAGACCGCGTCGTTCCTCACCGAGCGCCTCTACCCCGTCGAGGAGTGCAGGGAGCTGTTCGAGGAGCTCGAGCGCCTGACGGGTGGAGTGTGAATCACGAGGGTTTGCCGCATGAGGACCTTTCTCCTATATTCAACTGACCGCAAGGGGGACCAGGGCGATGTCACAGCCAGACGGTGACGGCCTCTACCAGGGCACGATCGGCGAGGACCTGCTGACAGCGGCGCGCAACGCGGCTCTCATCTGCCTCGACGCCCAGGAAGGCGAGATCGCCACGCTCATCACGGACGAGAAGTCCCGCGAGGGGATGGCGGCGATCGCCCGCGAGCTCAGGCGGGCGGGGGTCAAGGTCCAGGCGTACGTCATCGAGGAGATGGGCAAGCGTCCCATCGGCGGCGTGTCCGAGGACGTGCTGCTGGCCCTGGAGAGCAGCCAGATCTCGGTCTACTGGTCCATCCCCCTGCCCGGGGAGCTCAAGAGCCGGCTGCAGATCCTGGGCGCCGCCTCCGAGCACAAGCTCAAGCACGCCCACATCATCGGCCTGAGCCGCGAGTTCTTCATCGAGGGGCTGGCGGCGGACTACCGCACCGTCCGCGACCTGCAGGAGAAGATCGTCAAGAGGCTCGAGACCTCCCAGGAGATCCGCCTGACGACCCCCATGGGGACCGACCTCACCGCGCCCCTGCCCATGGAGACGCCGTGGCTCTGCCTGAGCGGGATCATCCTGCCGGGCGTGTGGCAGAACCTGCCCTCCGGGCAGATCATGGGAGTGCCGAACGCGGCGGACGGCACCTTCGTCGCCGATGCCTCCATCGGCGAGTGGTTCGGCCCGCGCTACAAGAGCCTCTCGGAGTACCCGCTCAAGGTTGACATCGAGTCCGGGCGCGTCCGGGACGCGCACAGCGACAACCAGCGGCTGGCCAGGGAGTTCATGCTCTACGTGCGCTCGAACCCGAACTCGGACCGCGTGGGCGAGCTGAGCCTGGGTGCGAACCTGGGGCTCAAGCGCTTCACCGGAAACGCGCTCATGGACGAGAACGTCCCGGGCGCCCACATCGCCATCGGCGATCCCCTGCCCGAGCTCACGGGCGCGAGCTGGAGCGCCAAGACCCACGTTCCGCTCATCTGCCGCAACGCTTCCATCTACCTCGATGACGTCCCCATCATGGAGGACGGGGTCTACGTGCCCGAGCTGTCCGGTTGATCCGCACGATCCACTTCATCTGCCTCGGCTGCCCCAAGAACCGCGTCGACGCCGAGATGCAGGCGGACCTCGCCCTGACCGAGGGTTTCACGCCCACGGCGGAGCCGCTCGAGGCCGAGGTCATCGTGGTCAACACCTGCGCCTTCATCGAGGAGGCCCGCCGCGAGTCCATCGACACCATCCTCGAGATCGCCGAGGCAAAAATCCAGGGCCGGTGCCGCAACCTGATCGTGACCGGCTGCATGGCCGAGCGCTACGAGACCGAGCTCATCTCCGAGCTCCCCGAGGTGGACCACGTGATCGGCCTCGGGAGGCTCGAGGCCCTGCGCGAGGCCCTGTCCGGCAGGAACCCGTCCTCGAGGCGCCGCATCCTGTTCCCCTCCCGCGTCCACGGCCGCATGCTCGACGGTCCGGGCCACACGGCCTACCTCAAGATCGGGGAAGGCTGCTCGCGCCGCTGCGCCTTCTGCGCCATCCCGTCCATCCGCGGCAGGGGCCTCTCGCGCTCCTCCCGCTCGATCCTGGACGAGGCCCGCCGCCTCGCCGCCTCGGGCGTGCGCGAGCTCAACCTCGTCTCGCAGGACACGTCGGCCTATGGACGCGACCTGAGCCCCAGGACGGATCTCGCCAGCCTCGTCGCCCGCCTCGCGCGCATCAGGAAGCTCGACTGGATCCGGCTTCTCTACCTCTACCCGGATCGTTCCGTGCTCGACCTCGTCCCCCTTCTCGCGGAAGATCCCCGGGTCCTGCCCTACGTGGATCTTCCCCTCCAGCACGTCACGGACCGCATGCTCGGGCTCATGCGCCGCGGCCACGGCAGGCGGCACGTCGAGAGGCTCGTCACCACCCTGCGCCGCAGGGTCCCGGGACTGACGCTGCGCACCACGTTCATCGTCGGCCACCCGGGCGAGACGGACGATGACTTCGCCGCACTGCTCGAGTTCATCGAGACGCACAGGCCCGAGCGCATCGGCCTCCTGCGCTACAGCCGGGAGGAGGGGACGGCCGCGGCGCGCATGTCGCCGAAGGTCCCGCCCCGGACGAGCTACGGCCGCTTCCGCAAGGCAGCTGCGCTCGCGCGCAGGGTCCTCGGGGAGCACAATCGCTCGCTCGCCGGCTCCCGCGCCGAGGCCCTCGTCGAGGGGCCCTCGATCAGCGGCCCGTACCTCTTCGACGCGCGACTGGCCTCCCAGGCGCCCGAGGTGGACGGCAAGACCATCGTCGCGAAGTCCGGCCGCGTCCTCGCGCCGGGCGAGATCGTGCCGGTGCGCATCCGCCGCGCCCTGGGCGAGGATCTTCTCGCGGACCTCGACGAGGCCTGAGCGACCCTACCCGCCGCAGTCGATGGAGATGACGGGCGGGACCAGGAAGAACACATCGAGGGAGTCGAGCACGGTGATGCCGCCGCCCACGAGGTCGACGCGGGCCTTGAAGGACTGCGGCTCGCGGGTGGCCGGAACGGTCCGGTTGGGCCGGACGCTGATGCGGAAGCACAGGGCCGTTCCGGGCAGCACGCCGGGAAACGTGTCGGGCCGGCCGTCGAGCGGCTCGTAGCGGTCCTCCACCTCGAGGCCCGAGGCGCACGCGACCGAGGGATCGAGCGGATCGCGGTACCCGCCCTCGACGCTCGCCTCGAACACCTCGACGAACTGCGCCAGGACGTCGACCAGGTCCGACGGATCGTCGCGCAGGAAGGCCGTCGCGTCCACGGGCACCTGGCTGGCCAGGATCTCGATGGCATCGACGACCTGCGGGCC
>JAFDER010000315.1 GCA_019310245.1 Deltaproteobacteria bacterium | reverse complement strand
TACGGTCCTTGCTCGCCACCGACGTGCGCGCGGCCTTCGAGGGGGATCCCGCCGCCACGAGCAAGGACGAGGCGATCTTCTGCTACCCCGGTCTCGTCGCCATCACGAACTACAGGCTCGCGCACGCCCTCTTCGATCTCGAGGTGCCCCTGATCCCGAGGATGATCACGGAGCAGGCGCACTCCTCCACGGGCATCGACATCCATCCCGGGGCGTCGATCGGCAAGAGCTTCTTCATCGATCACGGCACGGGCGTGGTGGTCGGAGAGACGTGCCGGATCGGCAGGCGCGTGCGCATCTACCAGGGCGTCACCCTCGGGGCGAAGAGCCTGCCGCTCGACGAGGACGGTAACCCCGTCAAGGGCGTGGACCGGCATCCCATCGTCGAGGACGACGTCATCATCTACTCCGGGGCCACGATCCTCGGCAAGGTCGTGATCGGCCGGGGCTCCGTCATCGGCGGCAACGTGTGGGTGACCAGGGACGTGGCTCCCGGGTCGCGCATCACGCAGGCGCAGGCCCGCCAGGATCTCTTCAAGGAAGGCGCTGGCATCTAGCGCGCACGGGATCTGCCGCGGCAGCTGCATCCTCGCTGCGATGGTTTCATGACGCAGTAGTGCTCACCGGGGAGGCTACTCCTCGAAGTGCAGGGCGCGGACGAAGTCGGCGGGGTTCGTTGCGCTGGCCTTGGCCACGTCGAGCGTCACGAGACCGCCCTTGTACAGGTCCGTGAGGCACTGGTCGAAGGTCAGCATGCCGTACTGGCTGCGGCTCTTCTCGATGATGTCGCGGATCGTCGCGGGCTTGTCCATCTCGAGGAGCCAGTCCTGGACCGTCCCGGTCACGATCATCACCTCCACCGCCACGACGCGTCCCTTTCCGTCGGAGCGCTTGAGCAGCCTCTGCGAGATCGTCGCGCGCAGGTTGTCGGCCAGCCGCTGGCGCACCAGGTCCTGCTCGTCCGGCGGAAAGAGGGCCAGGACGCGGCCGATCGTCTTGCCCGCGTCCGGCGTGTGGACGGTGCTGAGCACCAGGTGGCCGGTCTCGGCGGCCTTGAGCGCCGTGTCGATGGTCTCGTAGTCGCGGATCTCGCCCACGAGGATGACGTCCGGATCCTGCCTGAGCGACGCTCTCAGGGCCTTGTTGAAGCTCTCGGTGTCGGTGCCCACCTCGCGCTGGTTCACGGTGGCCTTGATGTCCTCGTGCAGGAACTCGATCGGATCCTCGATGGTGACGATGTGTACGGGCCGCGTCGAGTTGATGTGCCTGATCATGGAGGCCAGCGTCGAGCTCTTGCCGCTGCCCGTGGCGCCCGTGACCAGGATGAGCCCCCTGACATCGTCGCTGATCTTCGCCAGGATCGGCGGCAGGCCCAGCTCGTCGAAGTCCGGCACCGTCGTGGGAATCGTGCGCAGGACGAGAGTGAGGTTGCCTCGCTGACGGAAGATGTTCACGCGGAAGCGGGACACGCCCGGAAGGTCGAACGGCAGGTCGAGATCCTCGATCTCGGAGGGGCTCACCTTCCCGAATCGGCCCTCGAGCACCCTGCGGGAGGCCACGTTCGTGTCCTCCGGCTTGAGCGTGGTCATCTTCACCGGGTGCAGCGTGCCGTCGATGCGCACGAGGGGCCTGCTGCCGACCTTGAGGTGGACGTCGCTGGCCTTGTTCTCGACCGCCCAGCGAAGCAGCTTGTCGAAGTCATCAGGCGTCATGCGCCGATCCTATCGCCTGACGCCCGCCCCGGCAACCGGCCGGTTGCCGGCCCAGCGGGAAGGGGATAGGTATTGTCCCGTGGATGCTGATCCCTTCACGCGATTCGCCGAGCAACTTGCCGTGCTCGATACGTTCGAGCGCGATCGCATGGTCCACTGG
Source organism: Deltaproteobacteria bacterium (assembly GCA_019310245.1). Lineage (GTDB taxonomy): Bacteria > Myxococcota_A > Polyangia > DRWM01 > DRWM01 > JAFDER01. The sequence continues at coordinate 2,725 of JAFDER010000315.1, read as the reverse complement.
GCCGATCCGCTGTTTCGCGGCCTGCTCCTCGAGCGCAAGGTCATGACGAGCCTCGTGGGAGAGGCGGCCGCACGGCGCGCCGAGGCACCGGTCGACGGCGTGCTCGTGATCGATCTCATGGCGTGCGGAGGAAGCATCGGCGCCGTAGACGTGATTCGCAGGACCATCCCCGCGGCCCGGGAGGTGGCCTACGTGGGCTTCGGGCTGCCCCTGCGCGGCAGCCGCGGGCTCATCGAGCGCGGGCTCGAGGATCTCGTGCGCAGATCTCCCGGCCCACCCATGCGCAGCGCGTTTTACTCCGGGTCGTTCTTCGACATCGTGCAGCAGGGGGAGGCCTGGGCGGAGGTGCTCGACCACTACGACTGGATTCTTGCCTGGGGGTTCGAGGGCCGCGTGGGCCGGAGGGGGCCGGAGCCCCTGCGGCCCGAGGACTGCGCACGTCTCGCGCTCGCGGACGCGTCCGTCGTCTCGTTCCTCGACCCCGCGGCGCTCGCCGCCTCCCTGCCCCGGCTGGCTCTCCTCGCCGAGAGCATAGGGCAGGGGATCCGGGTGAGCGTCGAGGCCCTCGTGGACGGACGCGTGGTGGACGTTGGCGAGGTCCAGGTGCCCCCGGGTCCGGATCTGGAGGAGGCGCGCATCGGCCTGGGGCGGGCACTGGACGCCGCCTCGCGCTTCGCGCACCGCGCAGCCCTCAGGCCGTGCGGTGATCTCGGCGTCTCGGGCGAGACGGTGGAGTGCGTGTCCGACGGGTTCGCCCGCGATCACCTGCTCGCCGGGCTCGACGTGCTCCGCGTGGTCCCCGCCGGGGCGGTCCGCATCGTCGTTGCGGGCTCGTGATCCACACGCCTCGACGATCGGGCGGCCCTCGTGTACGCTGACGCCCATGATTCGCGTCCTGCCCGGGCACGTCGTGGATCGCATTGCCGCCGGCGAGGTGGTGGAGCGGCCTGCGAGCGTCGCGAAGGAGCTCGTGGAGAACGCGCTGGATGCCGGTGCGACGGAGGTGTCGGTCGAGTTCGCCTCCGGCGGCGTCGAGCGGCTCGAGGTGGCCGACGACGGCATGGGAATGGACGGTGACGAGGCCCTGCTCGCACTGGAGCGCCACGCGACGAGCAAGATCGAGTCCGAGTCGGATCTGCTGAGCGTCGGGACGTTCGGCTTTCGCGGGGAAGCCCTTCCGTCCATCGCGTCCGTGAGCCGCATGACGTTGCTCAGCCGGGCGCGCGGTGCGTCCTCGGGCACGAGCATCAGGATCGAGGGAGGCAGGATCCTCGAGCGCTCGCCGGCCGGTGTCCCGGAGGGGACGCGCGTGCGGATCGAGGACCTGTTCTTCAACACCCCGGCGCGGCTGAAGTTTCTCAAGACCGAGCGCACGGAGACGGCCCGGCTGCTGGAGATCATCCGGCATCTCGCGCTCACCCACCCGTGCGTTGCATTCTCCGCGCTGCGCGACGGCGTCGAGATCTTCTCCTACGCAGTCGTGCAGGAAGAGGGCGAGCGCGTGTCCCAGGTGATGAGCCGCCTCGATCTGCACGGGTTCGTCGGCAGCGCGGGAGGCTTGACCGTGAGGGGGTATCTCGCGGGGCCGGCCTCGGCCAGGGCGGGTGCGGGCGGCCTCGTGCTTCTCGTCAACGGCAGGCCGGTCACCGATCGATCCCTGGCAGGCTCGATCGCGGCTGCACACGAGGGAATCCTGCCGCCTGGCCGCTACCCGCAGGGCGTCGTCTACATGGAGGTGCCGCACGGGATGGTCGATGTGAACGTGCATCCCCAGAAGCGCGAGCTGCGCTTCTCCGACCCGCGCGCGGTGACCGGAGTGCTCTACCGGACCGTGTCGGGCTGGGCCCGCTCGGCCCCGTGGACCCGTCCGGCCGGGACGTACGCCATGGCAGTCGGTGTGGCCGAGCCGGCGCACGGGCTGGCCAGGGCACCGGCTCCTCCAGGACGGGTGCCCGGGACGCAAGCCCCGGCTCCCGACGATGCGCCCGTGCCGGACATGCCGCTGCTCGGGACCCGGCAGGAGACGGCCTTCTCGTCTCTCGAGGTGATCGGGCAGGTTCTGGGCACGTTCATCGTGTGCGAGGGGCCGGACCGCATGGTGATCGTGGACCAGCACGCTGCAGCCGAGCGCGTCACGTTCGAACGCCTCAGGGACGAGTGGCGCACAGGTTCCGTGCCTTCCCAGCTGCTCCTCGTGCCGCAGAGGATCGAGATGGATCCCGTCCGGGCCGCCCTCGTCGAGGAGAACGAGGGTCTTCTCGGGGCGTTCGGCATCGGAGCCGACGTCTCCGGGCCCGAGGTCGTGACGGTCCGCGAGGTTCCTGCACTGCTCTCTGGCGTGGACCCCGAGCGCCTCCTCGAGGCCGTGCTCGACGAGCTGCAGTCCTCCCGTGGACGGCTCGAAACCCTGGCGGAGCAGGTTCTCTCCACCATGGCGTGCCACGCCTCGATCCGGGGCGGCGACGCCATGGACGTCGAGGCGGGGCACGCCCTGCTCACGGCACTCGACCGCGTGGACTGGGCGCATCACTGCCCGCACGGCAGGCCGGTGAGCTTCGAGATCCCCCGCTCCGAGCTGGAGCGGAGGCTGGGCCGCAGGGGCTAGAGCTAGAGCGGGATGTTCGGGTCCGGATTGTGAGTGATGGAGGACGCTCCGGCCGGCTTCTGGTACTGGACGCTCGTGGCGCCGTTCTTGATGATGTGCTTGTAGACATCCTTGGCCGGC
>JAFDER010000314.1 GCA_019310245.1 Deltaproteobacteria bacterium | reverse complement strand
TGTCCTTGCGGATCATGTCGGCGAGCTCTCGCTTCTGCAGCAGCGAACCCACCTGTTTGCTCTCGTAGCCCTTTCTTTTCGCCACCAGCGCCAGCAACTCCTTGTCGATGAGCTCGTGCACGATCTTCTTGCGCCGGTCGAGAGAGTCCTCGCCATCCTTGGTCGAGTCCAGCTTGAAGGTGTGGAACGTGGCCGTGAAGTCCTCGACCTTGACGATGAGGTCTCCCGCCCTGCCGAGAACCATCGCGTAGTCCTTCTCCGATCTCGGGAAGCAGCTCTTGCCGGCCTTGCCCTTCTTGGCGAACCCGAGCTCCTTGGGACTCCACAGCCGCTCCGGCGGCAGCGTCTTGTCGACGGGCTCGGCCTCCTTCTCGTTCACGGCTCCGGGCGCCTTCTTGAAGCCCGCCTTCGAGAGCTTCGAGGGCGCGTCGCCGGCATCGGAGTCACCGTCCGCACCGCACCCGATGGCGAGACAGGCCGCGAGCGCCGTGGCGCACGGCGCCGCGAGCCTCATCGGCATGTGTGCGTGTGTGGTCATGGGATCGGGGCCAAGTATCCGAAACCTGTTTCGGTTGGGCAAGGGGGGTTTACAAGCACCTACATTGATTCGATATTTCTGTGATGAGGAACGGGGATGTCAGCGTCACGCCATGTTGTTTACTCGTTGCACCCGCAGACCGCCTGGGATGGGTCCATGCTGTCGCCCGGATCGAAGTCGGGGGTATGGAGCCACCAGAGGGCCCCGTCGTTCCAGCGATGGCACCCGAGCCCCCGCCCGTCGTCGCGGTACCCGTCGCTCACGGTTCCCGAGTAGCCGAGGGCGTCCAGGATCGCCCCGCACTCCTCGATGCTGCCGCCCTGTGACGGCGTTCCCACGTACTCGGGCGTGTCCTCGTGGTATCCGCCGTGCGGGCCGCACACCTCGTAGCAGTCCTGTCCGGGCGAGCCGAGGTACCAGCAGATGCCCCACATGAGGGCTCCGTGCGTGCCGCACTCGGGTGTCGGGTCCGTCGCAGTGTCTTCCTCGGCGTCCGGTGCGATGTCGACAGTGATGTCCGGTGTGGGCTCTTCCGCGCTGTCCTCGGGAGCGTCCACGGGCTGGTCGATGTGCGTGTCCACCGCCGTGTCCTCGATGGTGTCCTGCCGTGCGTCGCTGCCTGACTTGACGGCGCCGCCGCACGCTGCAAGGACGAACGCGAGCCATGCCGCGATGATGTGTCTGTGCATGCGTTTGACCTTACCACGCATTTCCCGTTTGGGGAGCTTGACATCTGATATGGTCGAGCAAGGATCGATCCCGTGAACGAAGGCCGAGATCGCCAGGGAAATCGGAGCCCGGAATGAACGGGCATCGGCAGGTTGCTCACCAATCGATAGAGCGTCCAAGGGAGGGGCTTCCATGCATGCACGTGCCATCACCGTGGTCCTGATCTTGGCTCTCGTGGCTCTCGGTTGCGACGAGTCCGGCCTCACGGGCGACGCGACGGGCGACGCGACGGGCGACACCGCGCACGACACGCTCCCGGACACGGGGTCGGACCCCACGGACACGGGGTCGGACACGACCCCGCCGGACGTTCCTCACGACGCGCCCGACGGGCTGGTCCTCCTGAGCTGCTACGAGATCGAGCTGGCGGTCAACGTGGACGCGTCGCCGGGCGAGTCGCTCGTGCGCTGGTACGGGAGCTTCTTCCCCGCGGAGGAGTCCCTGATCGTGACGAACGTCTCGGTGAGCCACCTCGAGTTCGATCACGGGGGCGCGACGAGGACCTTCACCGGATCCCACGTGGACCACGGGCCGCTGGACGAGCTTCCCGGCATCCAGGAGGAGGTCAAGGGAACGATCGAGGTCACCCCGGGCGAGGTGTCGGACTGCGTGGCCAGCGGCCCGAGCCTGAGCAGGGGAGGAGGCTCCGATGACGTCGTCGTGAGGATGGTCGGGAGCTCGGACCAGGGTGAGTGGAGCGCGGAGTGCGACATGGGACCGGACGATCTCATCCTCACCTGCCACAGCGGCCTGAGCATGATGGCCTGGGGAAGTGCGTACATGTGGGAGTACCCTCCCCCGGACGCGGGCTGGTACGTGGACGCCGGGGCGGGCATCAGGATTCCCGAAGGGACGGAGGTCGGCACGGTCACCCTTCACTCCGCAATCGTGCGCGGCGAGGGAACGGAGGAGACCTTCGACATCTCGGCCGCCGGGGCGTACGACTCCACGACCTCATGGATGTCCGCCATCGCGATCTCGTACATGCAGGAGGGCACGCTGCCCGAGATCCTGTGCCCGGACATCGAGACGGGATATCCAGTGGAGCTCTACGTCACGTACGAGGGCACGTCCGACGGAGGATCGTTCTCGGGCGCGGCCCCGGCCAACCAGTGCATGACCGGCGAGATCTGATCTCGTTTCCCTGGAGCAAACGACCTGGACGGTTCTCGGGCTAGTCGACCGTGAGGCCGAGCATGACGGTGGATGTGTCCGAGCCGTTCTCGGTGGTGACGGTGAGCTCGACGGGCACGGGGCGCTCTCCGCGGAAGCGGACGACGCAGCAGGGGGCTCTGAGGTGGTCCGAGCAGCCCGGGGGCGGAGTGTCGAGGGAGTCGATGAGGTACTGGTCGGTCTCGCGGAGCCTCCAGGAGTAGGACATGGAGGCATCGTCGGGGTCAGTGGATGCACGGGCGTCGAGGAGCACGGGTGTGGAGAAGAGATCCCCCTCGGGGATGAAGGCGGGAGTGAGCGAGGCCAGCGCGATGGGTCCCCGGGACGTCTCGGCCTGGCATGAGAGGAGGAGGAGGGAGAGGATCGCTGCGGCTCTCACGGCTCCTCCGAGATGCAGTGACGGGCTTCGCGTATGCAGGAGTGGATGTCGTGCTCGGGGGTGAAGCCGAGCTTGCGCTCGGTACGGGAGGTGTCGAGCATGCAGGTGTACATGATGTAGTCCACCTGGGCCTCGTGGAACCCGATCGTCTTGAGCTGGTGCGAGAGGCGGAGGGCTCCGCGGAGCATGCGGGATGGCAGGTGGATGGGATCGCGACCGAGGTCTTGCAGGACGCGCGAGAGCGGCATCTGGCCCTTGCTGGCGATGTTGAAGATGCCGGAGATGCCGGGCTCGAGCGCGAGCATGAGGGCGCGGACCACGTCCTGCTCGTGGACGAGCTGGATCATGGGATCGAAGCCGAGGGCCATGGGGGACCGGGGCATGCGAGCGTACTCCATGACGCCGTTTCTGACCGTGCCCACGATCTGGGTGGGCCTGAGGATCACGGTCTCGCACTCGGGGTTTCTCCAGAAGTAGGACTGGCCGAGCATGTCGACCTCGATGAGGTCTCTGAGCTCGGGGTCGCGGGCCCCGCCCATGAGCGTGTAGTCCTCGGAGATGAACTGGGGGTTGTCGGGGTTTGGCCCGTAGACCGCTCCGGTGGAGAGGAGGACGAGCTTCGGGATGTTGTAGGCACGGATGAACTGCAGGATGGAGTTGAAGCCGTCCACGTTCCAGGAGTGCCGCTCCGCGGAGGGCTGCCGGGGGTCGTGCATCACGCCAAGGTGAACGACGGCCCGGACCTTCGCCTTGCGGAAGATGTCCCGGGCCTTGCGGCGGCGGATGTCGATGTCGTGGTGGACCACGTCAAGGGGCAGCATCGAGCCCTTGCGGCGGTCGATGCCGATGACGCGCTCTGTGCGGTGCAGGACCCTGACGAGCTGCAGGCCGAGGCGGCCGCAGATGCCGGTCACGAGCACCCCGCTCTTTTTCTTCTTCGCGGTCACCAGAACACGTGTTCTCTTTTCTTGAGGGCCTTCTCGAGCATGAGCTGGATCGTGTGTCGCACGACCCAGACCTTCTCGCCGATCACCTGATCCTCGTCGTCCGGGTCGCCGTCGAAGTGCATGGGCTTGCCAAGGGTGATGCGGTACTTCGTGGGCAGCGGCATGATGCCGATGAACGGGAGGAGCATCTGGAGCGGGACGGGCGCGGATTTCAGACCCAGGATCCTGGCCACGGTGGGCGACTCCCACACGGCGGGGTACTGCTCTTCGGCCCCGACGACCGCCACGGGGATGATGGGACAGTCGTGCTGGAGGGCCAGACGCATGAATCCCAGGCCGAACTCGCCGAGCTGGTAGGCCTTCTGGAAGGTCTTCTGGATGCCCTTCACGCCCTCGGGGAAGACGAGGACCAGCTCGTCGCTCTCGAGCAGGTGGTTGAAGTTCTCGGGGCGGCCGACGACCTGACCCACGCGCTGCAAGAACACGCTCACCCAGGGCAGCTTCGTGGCCCACTTGTCGAACATCGTGCGGATGAGCCGGGGGTGCTCGGTGTCGAGCAGCAGGCCGGTGCCGATCATCACGCCGTCGAGGGGGATCTGGCCCGAGTGGTTGGCGACGAGGAGCGCACCACCGGGCGGGATGTTCTCGAGGCCCTCGATCTCGACGCGGAAGTAGTCCCTGTAGAAGAGCCCGGTGATGATCAGGACGTTCTCGGCGAAGTCGAAGTCGAACCCGAACGGATCGCCTCCTGCGTCCTCGTAGTGCTTCTTGAGTGCCTCCACCCTGCGGTCGAAGTCGGGCGCGAGGTGCGTCTTGAGGTGCTATCTCGCGGATCGTGGGAGCG
>JAFDER010000313.1 GCA_019310245.1 Deltaproteobacteria bacterium | reverse complement strand
GACCCCCGAGATCCGCACGGAGTGCCCCGAGGAGCTCAAGTTCGACATCGTGGCCCAGGTGCAGCGCATCTACCGCGCCCGCACGGACGTGGAGATGATCGACATCGATGGCGCCAGGGTGAACTTCCCCTCCGGCTGGGGCCTCCTTCGCGCCTCCAACACCCAGCCCGTGCTCGTCTCCCGTTTCGAGTCCGACACGCAGGAGAACCTGCAGAAGATCCGCGAGGATGTGGAAGGGGTGCTCGAGCAGGCAAAGAAAGCCGTCTCACGAGCGTCAAACTAGTATCCAGGGGTTGGATGGCCTCAAGAATCCCAGCGTTCGCCCTCTTCCTCGCCGCGGCGATCTTCGCCACCACGGCCCCGGCCGGCGTGCCGGACAACTGGACCACCGCGGCCACTCCGCACTTCACGTTCCACTACCACCCCAAGGCCAAGAGCCGGGTCGCCCCCATCATCGAGAACGCCGAGGACGAGCTGGACCGCATCATGGATCTCCTGGGCATCGACAAGATGGACCCCATCGAGGTGCGCGTGGCGCGCAACACCCACGAGATGGCCGCGGTCAAGCCGGGCGCCGAGCCTCCTCCCTGGGCCACGGGGCTCGCCATGCGCTCCGAGCGGCTCATCCTGCTCACGCTCACGGCCACGGACGACGCCCGCGTCACGGACGCGGAGTCCATCTTCCTGCACGAGGTGGTGCACGTGGCCGAGTGGGACGCGGCCGGCGGCAACAAGACGCCCATCTGGTTCTCCGAGGGCCTGGCCATCCACGTCTCGGGCGAGTTCAGCTTCGAGCGCTCCAGGGTCCTCATCGAGGCCGCCATCCGCAACAAGCTCCTGCCCCTGTCCGAGCTCTCGGACAGGTACCCGGGCGACGGCCGCCGCGTGAACGTGGCCTACGCCCAGAGCGCGGACATCGTGGGCTGGCTCGAGGAGACCCACGGGCCGGGCTTCCTGTCCGCCGTCCTGTGGCGCGTGAAGAACGGCGACGAGTTCCACGCCGCGCTCGAGGGCCTCGCGGGCGCGTCCATGCGCCAGATCCAGTCCGACTGGATGGGCCGGCTCGACGTCTGGTACCGCTGGATGCCCTCCATCACCGGAGGCGCCACCCTCTGGGTGCTCATCGCCTGCCTGCTCCTCTTCGGCTACGTGCGCCGCCGCCGCCAGGCCCGGAAGGTGTACGCCCGCTGGGAGGAGGAGGAGGTGGCCCGCCAGAAGCAGATGGAGGAGATCCTCCTCGAGAACTGGGACCCGAACGCCATCCCGAAGCCCTCCGACGACAAGTCCCGCGTGGAGCACGAGGGAAACACCCACACCCTGCACTGAACCACTTGTAAAACCCCGCCACCCCGATATACTTTTTCCAGATTTCTGACCCCTCACATGGGAGGAACATCATGGGGCATCCATCCAGGCTCGAAGTGATCCTTGCCGCCCTTCTCGTTCTCGGCGGCTGCGGCAGCGACGCCAACCCGGACGAGGACGCGTCCGACGTCAACGAAGAGGAGGTGACCGTCATCGACGTGGCCGAGGAGACTCCCTGCACATCGGACGACGAGTGCGACAACGGCCTGTTCTGCGACGGCGAGGAGACCTGCGACTCCGGCGAGTGCCAGCCCGGCACGGCCGTGGACTGCGACGACTCCGATCCGTGCACCATGGACTCGTGCGACGACGACCTCGGCACCTGCGTCAACGACACCCTCGACGCGGATGATGACGGGTACGCCGCGATCACGGCCCCCACGGGCGAGGACTGCGGAGGCACGGACTGCGACGACACGCTGGACGACTGGCACCCCGACGCCCCCGAGACCGGGTGCGATCTGCTCGACAAGGATTGCGACGGTGAGAATTCCGAGGGCATCGACGACGACGGCGACGGGTGGATCGACGCGATCTGCGACGGCCTCATGAGCGAGCACACCCACTACCACGGCTTCGGCGACTGCGACGACGACGGCGACCACATGCCCGACGATCCCCCGAACACCATCTACCCGGGCGCCCCGGAAGGCTGCGACGCCACCATCGACCACGACTGCGACGGCGACTCCACCGAGGTCGACACCGACTTCGACGGCGACGGGTTCCCACCCGAGTCCTGCGTGGAAGAGGGCGAGACCTTCGACTGCGACGACAGCGACGACACCGTCTACCCCGAGGCCCCCGAGGTCTGCGACCTCATCGACAACGACTGCGACCGCTACATCATGGACGCTCCCGGCATCGACGACGACGGCGACGGGGTCCCGGACGAGGCCTGCGGCGGCAACGACTGCAACGACGACGACAGCAGCATCCATGGCACGTTCATCCCGCCCACGGGGATGCTCGACCTTCCCGAGACGACCCCCGTCATCGAGACGTGCGACGACGTGGATGACGACTGCGACGGATCCTGGGCGGACGGCGGCGCGGACGACGACGGGGACACGGTTCTCGACATCCTCTGCGGCGGGACGGACTGCAACGACGACGACATATCCATCTACCCGGGCGCGACACGGGCGTGCGGTGCAGACCACGACTGTGACACCATCTCCGACGACGACAGCGACGAGGACGGTCACGTCTGGGATGTCTGCTCTGGCGGCGACGACTGCAATGACGACGACGACACGATCTACTGGGGGGCCCCGCTGTCCTGCGACTCCGTGGATCACGACTGCAACACCTTCGGCGACCAGGACAACGACGACGACGGGCACCTCAGGACGGCATGCGGCGGCGATGACTGCGACGATTCGGAAGCGACGATTTACACCGGCGCCCCGCTGTCCTGCGACTCGGTCGACCACGATTGCAACACCTTCGGGGACGAGGACAACGACAACGATGGGCAGATCAGGGTGGGCTGTACGACCGGGACCGACTGCAACGACGCGGACGACACCATCTACGACGGCGCCCCGCTGTCCTGCGACACGATCGATCACGACTGCAACACGTTTGGCGACCAGGACAACGACGACGACGGACACCTCAGGACGGCATGCGGCGGCGACGACTGCGACGATTCGGAGGCGACGATCTACACCGGCGCCCCGCTGTCCTGCGACTCCATCGACCACGACTGCAACACGTACGGGGACGAGGACAACGACAACGACGGACACATCCGGGACTCGTGCTCCGGCGGGGACGACTGCAACGATACCGATGTGACGATCTACGCCGGCGCGACGCTCTCCTGCGACTCGGTCGACCACGACTGCAACGGCTTCGGCGATCAGGACAACGACAACGACACGTACATCCGCGATTCCTGCTCCGGCGGCGACGACTGCAACGACGGGGATTCGACGATCCACCCGGGCGGAACCCTGTCGTGCGACTCCATCGACCACGACTGCAACACTTACGGGGACGAGGACAACGACAACGACGGCCACATCCGCGACACCTGCTCGGGCGGGGATGACTGCAACGACGCGGACGCGACGATCTACGCGGGCGCGCCCCTGTCCTGCGACTCGGTCGACCACGACTGCAATACCTACGGGGACCAGGACAACGACAATGACACGTACATCCGTGACACCTGCTCGGGCGGGGACGACTGCGACGACACTGATGCGGTGATCCACCCGGGTGCTACCGTGACCTGCACGGCCGTGGACCGGGACTGCAACACCAACCCCGATGAGGACAACGATGGCGACACGTACGTCCGGATCGGCTGCACCTCGGGCGACGACTGCGACGACACCGACACGGGGATCTATCCTGGCGCGGCCGTGACCTGCACGGCTGTGGACCGGGACTGCAACACGCATCCGGACAACGACCAGGACGGGGATAGCTACATTCGGGAGTCGATCGAGGGCACCTGGCCGGCCTGCACCGGCGGAACGGACTGCGACGATCACGATGGTGCGATCTACCCGGGGGCCTCGACCACCTGCGACGACGTGGACGACGACTGCACGGGATCCTATATCGACGAGACGGACGCGGATGACGACGGCGATCTCTTCCTCGACGCCACCTGCACCGGTGGGGACGATTGCGACGACACCGACGCGCGGATCCACCCCTCGCCGCCTCTCGTGGTTCCCGACGTGTGCTGGCGCGACGACTACGACTGCGACACGATCCTCGATCCGCTCGGGACCGTGGCGTCCGTCGACATCGATGTGGAGCGAGGGTTCGGCGGGGAGCCAGCCATCGCCTGGTCCGGGACTGAGTACGGGGTTGTCTGGAGGGAGACCGGTTCCGTGGGGACGGACCTCGAGATCCACTTCACCCGCATGGATGCAACAGGCGTGGAAGTGGGCTCGCCGATAGAGCTCACGAGCGATACGACCAGCAACATCAGGCCCGACATCGCCTGGTCGGGCGCCAAGTGGGGCGTCGTCTTCCAGGACGACACCAACGACCTCATCTACTTCATGACCATGGATCCCGACGGCACCGGTGCTAGCACGCCCGTGCTCGTCACGGCAGCATGTGATACGGGAGAGCAGCGGCCACACATCGCCGGCGACGGGACCGGTTTCGGGATCGCCTGGCGGTGCCAGCACTCGGGCGCGCGCTCGATCCAGTTCCAGACCGGTGACGCCGCCGGCGCCCTCGTTCTCGGTTCGCCCGTCGATCTCATCGACAACGG
>JAFDER010000312.1 GCA_019310245.1 Deltaproteobacteria bacterium | reverse complement strand
CGCCAGCGAGGGCTGCTGCTAGGTCCTGAGCCTGTCGAAGGGCTAGCCTGGCCCGCTGCCATTTTGTCAAACGATCCAGCCTGAGTTGACGTATCCGTCCATCTGCTCGCCTGTTCGTCTCGCGAATTCGGGCTTCTTGCACGCATGATCGCGTTGGAGGGGATGTTGCATCACGCATTTGCCCAGGGGCTGGAGCGATGATAGGACAGGTGGTGCCATGAGAACGAGGACATACGGCTGGGCGGCCGCCGCCCTGATGGTTGTGGTTCTGGCAGTGGGTTGTGGTCCGGCCGTGAGCAATCTCAACTGGCCACCGTTGACCAATCCGACTGTTGACGGCCTGTACCCCTACGATTACGAGAGGCGCGGGCTGGTCGGCGTCAGGGCCTTGTACCAGCACATGATGAGCTCGAGGTACGAGGACGCGGAGAAGGAGCAGACCATGCTCTACGCCCTGGGACGGGCGCAGATCGACGCTTTCCTCTACGCCATGACGCTCGAGCCCGACATGCGGGCCATGTTCCTCGATGACCTCGGTGACGTGCTGGGCCAGAGCGGGGCAGACGAGGAGACGTTCATGGCCGACCCCGGCCTCCTGCTCGAGCCGTTCGACATCCTGGCCATCAAGTATCCCAAGACGATCTTCGCGAGCGCGCCGGAGGACGGTCGGATCGCCTTCAGGCTGCTCACCCACGAGGGGCTGGGGGACGAGGAGATGAATCACCTCGCCTCGCTGGCTGCAGCCCAGGGCCCGCTCTCCGCATTCGTTCGGGCGGTGATGTTCGTCATGGTGGCCGATGCGCTCGAGGAGGCCGCGTCCAGGGACGCGGGCGAGCGCAGCGCCCTGTTCGTCAAGTCGCTCGACAGGTTCACGGCCGGCGGCGTGGGCGTGGGCGAGGACGAGGAGCTGGAGGCCGGGATCGTGAGGGTTCTCGTCTGGGCCTCATCCGTCATCCGGACCGCGCGCAAGGACCCGGACCCCCTGTTCATCGACCTGCGGCCCGTTACCGTGGGTGCACGGGGGCTCCTGGCATCGACGCCGTTTCCCTCGGGGCTGCCCGGGGGCGTCTCGCTCCCCGAGCGCGTCGCGGTCACGTACGAGGTCGAGGATCCGTTCAGGTACGTCGTCGTGGACGCCGAAGGAGCAGTGAGCGTGGCGACGAGCCGCGTGCACATCGTGGACGAGGACGGGGCGGTCGTGCTGGCTGGCGGAGGGAAGGACCCCTTCGCATGGCCCGGCATGCCGGTCGATGATCCGTCCATGATTCCAGCCGTGCTCGCCGAGGCCACCGACTCCGTGGCGTTCCTGGGGCCCGCTGGGGGGTCGCCGATCTGGGACCGGGCCGCCCCCCTGGCCGTGGATCCGGCAATCGGCGTGGATGCCATGTCCGGGATCCTGGACGTGCTGCGCGGGTCGATGGACCACCTGGTGGTCGCGGTGAGGGTGGGCAAGCAGGCTCGGTACGTCTCGGCTGACATCAGGCCGAACTGCGCCATGGCGGGCACCCGCATCGGAGCCGTGCTCGGAACGGGGAAGGTGAGGGTGGACAACGTCACGGTCGGCAGCGAGGACCACGTGGTGCTGACGAACGTCAAGGACGAGCAGCCGCTGCTCCTGGCCTCGCGCGTCGGCGACCGGGTCAAGGGCATCATCGAGCGTCCGAGGCCGGACGTGTTCATCGAGGTGGCGCTCGAGGGTGGGCAGTGGACCTGGGGCCAGCTCGTGGCGGTCGAGGAGGGTCTGCAATCCGCCGTTGCGCAGAGGGCCGAGGCCGAGGACGTCGAGGTCTCCGTCCAGTCATTCCTTCTGCCGGGCATGACCATGGCCGAGACTCGCCAGATCGAGATCGAGGCAGACGAGGGCACGCTGGGCGCCCTGCCGGATCCGACCCAGATTACTCGCGAGAAGCTCGTCCTCAGGGGGGCATACGGCGACGACGAAAGCGAGGTACAGGATGCCTGGCTGAGCGCGTACCTCGACCCGCTGCCCCTCGACCTGGCGGCCACGGTGGTGCTCGACGTGGCCAGGTGCTGGGGTGGGGACTACAGGGAGCGTGCGGTCGAGGCGCTGTCCATGGGAAAGCGCAGCGTGCTCGAGCAGGTGGCCAGCTATCTCGGTGACCCTGTCATGGACTGGGTCGCGCAGTCCATCCTGACCGATGCGGGCTCGCGGGCCGTGCCGGTGCTCGTGCGCAAGCTCAGGAGCAAGGACGAGCCGGTGTGGACGGGTGCATGGAACGTGATCGCCTCCATGGGGGCCGAGAACATCGGCTCCGGTCTCGTGACTCTTCTCGAGGACCCGGACCCCGAGCTGCGCATCAGGGCGCTGAAGCTCTACGGCAACTCCATGCCGGCGGGCGACCACCCCGAGCTTCTTCCGCTTCTGGACGATCCGGACCTCATGGTGAGGCGCTGGGCACTGGCCATGGTGGGCATGCTCGGCATCGAGGATGCCGTACCCAGGTTAATGAAGTACGTGCAGGCACCCAAGACCCAGCCGGGCGTGCTGGCCGAGGCCCTGTTCTCCCTCGGGCTCCTCGAGGTGCACGAGGCCGTTCCGGAGATGATCGAGGGTGCCGGGCACGAGAGCGTGGAGGTGCGCGAGGCAGTCGCGCTGGCGCTCGGAAACGTGGGCGCCGAGGGCGTGCTGCAGCCGCTGCTGGGGCTTCTGGGCGACGAGGAGCCGACGGTGGTGCTCAACGCGATCCAGAGCATCGGCATCCATGCCAGCGAGGATGCCATCCCTTACCTCGAGGGGTTCGTCGAGTCGCCGCATCCTGCCCTGGCGGAAGCCTCGTGGCTCGCCATCGAGCGCATCCGGGCCGCCTACGCCGTGAACCTGGCCGAGATGGACGACGAGGCCGTGGAGCAGGCCTGCGCGGATCTGGGCGCGGAGCATCTCGCGGAGCTGGCCTCGAATCCAGGCAAGGAGGCGATGAAATGCCTCCTGTCGAAGCTCAAGTCAAAGGATCCCGAGGTGCGTGAGGCCGCCTGCGTTGCCCTGGGTCAGCGGGGCGACCCGAAGGCCATGGCCGCGCTCAAGAAGAGGACGAAGGACAAGAAGCCGGGCGTGCGCAAGGCTGCGTGGGCCGCGCTCGAGATTCTCGACAAGAAGAAGAAAAAGAAAAAGAAGAAGAAGAAGAAGAAGTCGAAATAGAGACGTGAGACGATACGCAACACCGGCTCTCGTTGCCGCACTCGGCATGCTCATCGCCTGTGGCAGCAACGGCGGGCAGGATCCGGACGCCGGTGACGTGCTCGATGACGGCATTGAAGGCTTCTCCAATCCCTTCACCGTGGACATCGAGGGCTCTGGCTCCATCCGCGCGGGCGAGATCGTGCTTGAGCGCGGGGCAGGGCACATTAACCTGGGTACGTCTGCGGTTCCATCCATCGCCTACGAGATGACGGACTGGAGCACGTGGGGGTACACGCTCTTTCACGTCCTCTCGCCCCAGGCGGACACCCTCAACGTGGAGTACCTGTACTGCGAGGGTGATGAATTAACCTGGGTATGGCACGAGAGCTACGCGCTGGCCATGGATTTCGAATCATCTTCGGGCAGTTGCAGCTATGCGGACCGGGAGACGGCCGTGCCGGATCCGGGCCTGGCCGCGCTCTCGGCGAGACCCTCGGCGTCCCAGCTGGTCGAGGGATTCGTGCTGGATGGCATCCAGCTGAGCTACGACTCGACCGGGCCGGGGACCATCAGCCTCGATGGCCGGGACCATGACCTCTACCCGTTCGAAGTGGTCGACTGCACCGTGGATTGCACGACCGAGCCTGCGGACGGCTGGTGGGAGCTGCACTCGATCATGGCCACGTCCAGCGGCAGGCTCTGCTTCGGCATCCTCTACCTCATGGTCGCCGACACGACGACCGTGCAGCTGGGGTACCCAGTGTGCCTCGACCCGCTCGAGCGCATTGACGAGATCTTCATCGACGCGGACTGGAGCGTCGACCCGACCGGAGGAGGCGGAAGCGCTCCGGACGGACCGATCCCACCGGGGCTGGACCACGTTCTCAGACCGCTCCCGCCGTCGCTTCGAATCCTCTAGATCAAGACAGGTTTACGGGTTCTTCTTCTTGCAGTAGTCGAGAATCTTCTGCGCCTGCTTGGCCCGCGCTCCCGTGGGCTTGTCGGCCACCACGAACTCGAGGTGGGGCACGGCTGCCTTGCAGTTGCTGTAGGTGGTCGCGAAGATCTTGCCCAGGAGCAGGTGGGCGAGCTCCTGCTGGCTGCCGTGCGGATAGGAGTCGATGTAGTTCATGAGCACCGCGCGAGCCTTCTCGAACTCCTTGCCCTTCATGTGGGCCCTGGCCTGCAGGATGTAGGCGTCCTGTGTGTAGAAGCCCTTCGGGTACTGGGCCGTGTAGGACTGGCTGAGCAGTGCCGCCTTCTGCGAGTTGTTGAGCTTGCTCAGGCTCAGCGAGGCGGCCTGGTAGAGGCACCTCTCGCGCTCGAGGCCCGTGGTGATCTTGGACGCTTCAACGAACGCCGCCACGGCCTCCTCGTACTTGCCCTCGGTACGAAGGGCGATGGCCTGTTCGTACGCCGAGAGCTTCTTCTTCGCGGTCACCTTCGTCCTGGGCGTGTCGACCTCTTCGGCCTGCTCGGGCTTCTCGATC
>JAFDER010000311.1 GCA_019310245.1 Deltaproteobacteria bacterium | reverse complement strand
GACGACATGCATCCGCGAGAACCTTCCCCGGATCCCCGTGCCCTGACCTCGCCACGCGGCCCGGATCAAAGACAGCCGTGACCCGATGGTCCATACACGGTATGGGCGTGGATACCACTTCACTCCGTCTAGTACATGAGCTATAATGTAGGCGGATCCAGTATGGTCGACGATCTATCATTCAAGCTTGTCATCGTTGACGACGAGGGCAAAACCACACCCGTCCCCCTGACGCGCGACGAGTACACCGTCGGTCGCCAGGAGGGAAACGTCATACGGCTGACCGAGCGCAACATCTCCCGGCGACATGCGAGGTTCTTCTGCGCCAAGGGCCACTGGATCATCGAGGACCTCGGCTCCTACAACGGCGTGTTCGTCAACTCGGACCGCGTCAAGGAGCGGCACGCGATCAAGAGCGGCGACACCATCCAGATCGGCGACTACCGGCTCATCTTCAGGGAGGTCAGCGAGACGGATGTCGAGGAGTCGGTGGTCATCGTGGACGGCGACGTGTCGGCCATGCCCCCACCGCGGCTCACGACTGCCGTGCCGGGCGAGCAGCCAAAGCTCATCATCATCAACGGCCCCGAGCCGGGCACGATCGTCTCGCTCCAGGAGGGCACCACGATCCTCGGTCGGGGAGAGACCTGCGAGGTCCAGGTCGAGGACGTCTCCGTCTCACGTGAGCATTGCAGCGTGGAGCTGTCGGCCGAGTACTGCCGGATCAGGGACATGGACAGCTCGAACGGCGTGCGGATCAACGGCATGCCGCGCAACGAGCACTACCTGCAGCACGGCGACACGATCGAGATGGGCAACATCCTCGTCAGGTTCGTGGTCGCCGGGGCATGGGACCCGCTCCTCGATCAGCTGCAGATCCAGGCCGCGGCGCCGGTGTCGGCGTCCTCGCGTCGAGCCCTGATGATCGGGCTGCCGCTGGCCATCCTCGGCCTGCTCATCGTGGTAGGGGTGGCCGTCCTGCTGATCGACAGGGGGCGGGACGCGCAGAAGGAGCACGCAGCCGAGGTTTCGGCCGACGAGCTGAAGACACTGAGCATCGACGAGCTCATCCATCGCGCGCAGACATCGTACGACAACGAGGAGTGGCGCAAGGGCATCTCGTACGCGGCCGAGGTCCTGAAGTACGAGCCGTCGAACCAGCGAGTCAAGGACCTGAAGGAGACGGCCACCTACGAGCTCGAGCAGCAGCCTCACTTCGAGGACGGCATGAAGGCCTACGAGCGCAAGGAGTGGGAGCGCGCCTACAGGACGTTCTCGAAGATCGGTCTGGAGAGCAGATACCGCTCTCGCCCCGAGGTCCAGCAGGCCACGTCGAAGTTCATCAACCAGCTCATGAACGAGATGTTCGCAGCGCAGAGCAGCAAGGACTGGGACAAGGTGGAGGAGAAGGCGCTCATCATCGAGTCCTTGCCGGAGGTGGGCGACAGCCAGGCGCGGGAGGCCAAAAGGCTGCTCAAGGAGGCCAGGAGGGTGAAGGGCGGCGGCGGCAAGAAGTCCGGCACCGGCTCCGGAGGCAAGAAGCCCTCCAAGACGCCCCCCACGCCCACGATCGTGAACAAGGGCGCGAGCTCGACCCCGGCTTCCACCTCCACTCAGGACGCGATCAAGGATGCGCGCAAGGCGATCCTGGCGAACGATCAGAAGAAGTGCATCGCCATCCTCCAGAAGGCGAAGACCACGCCCAGCGTGCTCGATCTGCTCGCCACGTGCTACAAGGGCGCCAAGCAGATGGACCGCTACTACGCCACGCTCAAGCGCTACGTGAGCAAGTACCCGACTGGGCCGAAAGCGGAGAAGTACAGGAAGATCCTCAAGGATGCCGGCCAGCTCTGAGCCGGAGCGTCCCTTCCCCACGGCCGCTCTGTTCGCCACCCTGGCCGTCTTCTTCACGGCCACCGCCTCCTCCACCACGGGCTGGAGGGACGCGGGCGAGATCGGCGCGGCGGCATTCCACCTCGGCATCGCGCACCCGACGGGATTCCCGCTCGCCCTCGTCGCGTCCAAGGCGGTGGCCCTGCTACTGCCGCTCGGCGATGCGGCCCTGAGGATGTCCATCGCGAGCGGCCTGGCCATGGCCGGGGCGGCGACGCTCTCGGCCCGGCTGGCCGCCGGGATAGTGGGAGGGTGGTCCGCGCCCTCGATGGCCGCGGCCTGCCTCGTGGCGGTCGGGTTCATCTCGAGCCCCACGCTCCTGTGGTTCGGCACCTCGATCGAGGCCTACTCCTGGGCCGCGCTCGTCATCTCCGCGGCCCTGTTCGCCGCCTTCCGCGCCGCGACTTCCGGGGATCCGAGACCGGCGCTCGTGGTCTTCCTGCTCGCCGGCCTGGCTCTGGGATGCCACGCCTCGGCGGTCATCGCCTGCTCGATCGCCGCCGCGGCGGCTCTCGCCGGGGTTGCCGGGCATCGTGTGCGCACTGCGCTCCTCGGGCTCGCAGCCGCGGCGGCGGGCGCACTCGTCATCGCCTACCTGCCCCTGCGATCGCTCGCGGGCGCGCACGTCATGTGGGACGATCTCTCCACGCCCGGAAGCCTCGCGGCCCATCTCTCGGCGGCGCGCATCAGGGAGGCGTTCGCGGGTCGCGCGGGAGGACCGGCACTTGGCTGGGACGCGATCACGCTCGCAAGGCTCCTCGCGCAGGACCTTGGCGCCGTGGGTTTCGTCCTGGCTCCGGCTGGCGCTCTGCTGGCATGGCGACGCTCGCGTACCGGCTCGTGGATGCTCGGAGGCACGGCGGCGGCCGGCCTCCTCTACGCCCTGCTCGTCAACCCAATGGGCATCGCCGATCGCCAGACCGGCTTCCTGGCCACCATCGCCTGCCTCGTGCTCGCCGGGGTCGCGCTGGGCGAGGGCGTCATCAAGGTCCTCGTCTCGCGCGGATGGATGGCGCCGGTGCTCGGCGTGGCGCTGATCGCCGCGGCCCCGTTTCTGCGCCCTGCAGACACGTGCCGGATCGCCCACGACGACCTGCCGGTCACGTGGGCAGGAGCGGCGCTGAGCCGCCTGCCGCCCCGAGCGCTCGTCCTGTGCACGTCGGACGAGATGTGCGGCCTCGGGCTGTACCTCGAGGCCGTGGAGGGCAGGAGGCCGGACGTGGGCATCGTCCCGCGCCAGCACCTGTGGAACGATGATGCACTGGTCCAGGCCCTGGGAAGGAGCCACGGCTCCGCCTCCCGCGAGGCGCTCGCCGCAGGACGGGGCGTGGGCCCGCGTCTCGCGCGGCTCGCCGCGTCGAGGGAGCACGCGGTGTACTGGGAGGTGGGCAGCGGCAAGGACCTGCCTCTAGCGTTCGGCCAGGGGCGTCCGCCGCTCGACTACGGTCCCGGGGCCTCACCGCCCCTGGCGCGCGTGGGGCCGGGCGATCCCGGCCCCGACGTGGAGCACGCCTTGGGGGCACGTCTCGTGCGGTGGCTGACGCTCGTGGGACACGATCCCAAGAGGCTGCGCATGTGCGATCTGAACTTCATGGCGCGCCGGATGCTGGCCCGGGACTTCCTCGGCGTGGGGCTCGTCCTGGCGTGGCAGGGCAAGATGGACAAGTCGTATGCCTCGTTCGAGCGGGCCGTCATCATCAAGCCCGACTACGCCCCGGCGCTCGTCAACCTCGCCATCCTCGAGGCCGAGGCGGGAAGGATCGAGCGCGGGATCGCGTTCGCGCGCAGGGCCGTTCACGCCGATCCCATGAGGCAGAAGGCCCGCGCGGTGCTGGGAAGGCTCCTCATCGCCTCGGGCAGGATCGTCGAGGGAAGAGAGGTCCTCGAGCCCCTGAAGCGGGAGGCAGGCCCATGAAGAACTCCATCACGCAGATCCCGGGCATCACGGTGGGCCACTGGACCGACGTCGAGGCCCTGACGGGATGCACCGTCGTGTTGCTTCCGGAGGGGAGCCGCGCGGGCGCGTGCGTGAGCGGCTCTGCGTCCGCGACGCGCGAGACCCCGGTGATCTCTCCCGGGTCGTGGATCGAGGAGATCCACGCCCTGTGCCTCTCGGGCGGATCGGCCTTCGGCCTCGACGCGGCGGGAGGCGTCATGCGCTGGCTCGAGAGAAGGTCAGTCGGCCATGCGACCCGCTTCGGCCCGGTGCCCATCGTGCCAGCCGCCTGCATCTACGACCTCAACCAGGGAGACCCCTCCGTGCGCCCGGGTCCGGAGCAGGCCGAGGCGGCCTGCGAGGCCGCGTCCCGGGACTTCGAGACGGGCCGCGTGGGCGCCGGCGTGGGCGCCACGTGCGGCAAGTGGCGAGGACTGCACGCCGCCGTGCCCGCTGGCGTGGGGACCGCCTGCAAGACGGTGGGCGGCATCATGGTGGGGGCCCTCGCCGTGGCGAGCCCGGTGGGTGACATCGTCGACGCCGACGGCACGCTGCTGCTCGGAGCCGGACCCGGAGAGAGGGCGCTGCGCGGCGCCGACGTGCCCAACACCGTGCTCGTGGTCGCGGCCACGAACGCGCGCATGGACCGGTCCTGGATCGCCCGCGCCGTGAACCCGGCGCACACCCTCCACGACGGCGACGTGGGCTTCTTCGTGTCGGCCGGTGATGCCGAGGCGCAGCACGACGTGGTCTTCCAGCTCACATCGGAGGCGGTGAGCATGAGCGAACAGGTCCCCGAGCTCGGATAGTACAGACGTGCAGCCTGACAGGGGGCCAGGGGAGCAGAGCTTCGAGAAGTTCGGGGGTTACTTGCCGGCGCCGGTCTTGTTGATCTGCAGCTGCTGGATGAAGGCCGGGATGGACGTGACCTCGTCCGAGATGTCGAGCAGGTTGGCGTCGGCAATGGGCAGTGCGACCTGGCGGGAGTCCAACTTCTTGCGTGTGCGCTGGGCGGGGGGAATGGAGGAGGCCCTCGCCGTGGCGGGGGTCGTCGTCCCGCTCCTGGTCCTGATGACGGGATGGGACATTTCGGCCTCGCGCTCCACGACCGTGGGCCGGTGATGCGTGTCGAAGCCCGTGGCGATCACGGTGATGCGGATCTGGCCGTCGGGCATGTCCGTGGACACGAGCCCGGGCTTGATGATCGCGTCCGGCGAGGCGACATCAGTGATCGTCGCCACGGCCTGTGAGAAGTCCTCGAGGTTCACGTCGTCGGGGTTGCAGGTGACGTTGACGAGCACGCCGGTCGAGCCCTCCACGGTGGCGTCCTCGATGAGATGGTTTGTGATCGCCATCTCCGCGGCCTTGACCGCACGATCGTCCCCGTCGGCGTAGCCCATTCCCATGAGGGCGCGGCCCGAGTTCTTCATGATCATCCTGACATCCTCCATGTCCACGTTCCACATGCCCGAAAGCTGGACGATGTCGGTGATGCCCTGGACGGCATACAGGAGGATGTCGTTGGCAAGGGTGAATGCCTGCGGCAGCGAGAGCTTGCCGTAGCCGTCGAGGAGCCTCTGGTTGGGCACCACGATGACCGAGTCGCAGGTCTCCATGAGCTTCTCGATCCATTCCTCGGCCAGGCTCATCTTGCGCCTGCCCTCGAAGTCGAAGGGCTTGGTGACCACGGCCACCGTGAGGATGCCCATCTCCCGCGCGAGCTCGGCGATAGGGGGAAGGCCTCCCGTGCCGGTGCCGCCTCCCATCCCGGCTGTCATGAACAGCATCTCGGCGCCCTGGATCTGCTGCTGGATGCAATCGAGGCTCTCCTGGCAGGCCTTGGCTCCCCTCTCGGGGTCGCAGCCGACGCCCAGCCCGCCGGCGAACCGCTCGCCGAGCTGGACCTTGTTCGGCGCAGCGCAGGCGCTGAGGGCCTGGAGGTCCGTGTTCGCGGACAGGAACTCCACGCCGATGAGCCCACGGTCGATCATCGTGGTGACGGCGTTCCCGCCTGCTCCGCCCACTCCCAGTACCTTGATATTTGCACGAATGTCATAGGTGCCCATCAAGAACTCGCCCGACATCGTCTCCTCCCCGGAGGGGTTCTCTCCCCTGCGGCGATTTCCTTGGATGCGTACATGAGGATGCCCGTTCCCGTGGCGTACATGGGGCTCCGGATCATGTCGGCCATGCCGCCCACCCCGCCGGGGACTCCCCGCCTGACGGGCATCTGCAGCATGCTCTCGGCGAACTCGGGCATCCCGGTCAGGATGGATCCTCCTCCGGAGATCACGAGCCCGGAGGCGAGGGCATCGATATAGTTGCTCTGTTCGAGAGTGCGGTGGATGAAGTCGAAGATCTGCTCGACCCTCGGCTGGATGATGCCGCACAGCGTGCGCCTGGGGATCGTCTCGGGAGGCCGGCCTCCCACGCGGGGCACGTCGATGAAGTCGTCCTCCTCGACCATGTCGATCGAGGCGCAGCCGCACTTCTGCTTGATCCTCTCGGCTTCCGCGATGGGCGTGTTGAGGCCCACGGCGATGTCCTTGGTGATGTGCCACGAGCCGAGTGGAAGCACGGCGGTGAACATCACGCTCTCCTCGACGTAGATGATGATGTTCACGGTGCCCCCGCCGATGTCGGCGAAGGCCACGCCGAGCTCTTTCTCGTCATCCTGCAGCACGGCCATGGATCCGGCGAGCTGGTCGAGGACCAGGCCCTCGACCTCGAGGTCGCAGAGCCTGGTGCACTTGAGCAGGTTCTGGACGTTGGACTCGCCGGCCGTGGCGACGTGGACCTTCGTCTCGAGCCTGACGCCGCTCATCCCGACCGGGTCCTTCACCCCCTCCTGGCCGTCGATGATGAAGTCCTGCGGGAGCGTGTGGATGATGCGCTGCTCGGTGGGCAGCGGAATGGAACGCGCGGACTCGAGCACGCGTGAGACGTCCTCGGTGCCGATCTCGCGACCGCGGACGGAGACCATGCCCGTCGAGTTCAGGCTCCTGGTCTGGCCGGAAACAGATATGAAGACGGATTCGACCTGGCAGGCGGCCTGCTGGCTGGCCTGGGTCACCGCCTCCCGGATCGCCGTGGCGGTCTTGTCGATGTTGACCACAACCCCCTTATGAAGCCCCTTGCACTGATGGCTGCCGATCCCGATCACCTCGATGCCCACGTCGGAGACCTCCCCGATCACGGAGGTCACCT
>JAFDER010000310.1 GCA_019310245.1 Deltaproteobacteria bacterium | reverse complement strand
CAGGGCGAGCCGCGTGAACGACGCCTTCGTGACCGTGAAGCCCGCCTTTGGCCCGATCAGCGAGGAGAGCTTCTCCACGGGACAGCCGCCTCCGGCGCTGAACAGGGACCAGTAGGGATTGAAGGCGCCCCGCAGGACCGCCGTGCCCTTCACGATGGGCTCGTCGGCCGTCAGATCGATCACGGCCTCGAGGCGCATCCTCGTGGTGGCGGGATTGACGAACGGGGCCTCCTCGATGCCGCTCTTGGTGAGCACGAACACGTGCTCGCCGCGAGGCTCTCCGGTCGCCGAGGACGTGGCGTCGAGGTAGAGGAGGCGGCCCTGCACCGCGATGCGGAGCCACAGCCCTTCGATGTTGTGCGGGTGGAGTCTCTTCGCGCCGCCCGGGTCGTGCCGCAGGCTCACGAGCGGCACCGGGTCGTGGCCGAGCCGGCTGAAGACGGTGTGCAGGATCCCGAGCTTCTCGATGGGATCCGCGTAGCCCGAGGCAAACGCCTTCGACGGCCTGAGCACCCTGTCGCCGTAGATCGAGCGGTCGACGTGGACCGTTGCGATGTCGTCCGCCACGCGGCGGTGTATGCCCAGGGCCTCCTCGACGGGATCCCACATCTCGTCCTCGTGTTCCGCCTCGAGCACGGCGATGATCGCATCGGCCTCCTCGTCCGCCTTCTTCTTGCCGAGCGCGTAAGGAGCCGAACGCAGGAGCCGCGCTGCGAGCTTCTTCGAGCTCTTCTTCTCCATCCAGTAGAGCACGGGCGCCAGGTCGGATCCGGCGGCCTCGTGCTGGTTCACCGAGGCGATGTCCTCGAGGCTGAAGACGTAGGTGGTGCCTTCTCCGGTCTTCTTGATCTTTGGCTCTATTCCGTCTCCCGACGTGAACCAGGAGAGCTTCTTGCCTTTCGGCATCTTGATGGTGATCTTCTTCTCGACGATGTCCCGGCCGTCGTGCAGAGGCTCGGACCCGTAGGCGATCTTCCTGTACGGCTTCTTGTCCTCCACGATGACGTCGAGCTCGGACACCGCCCCGGGCTCGAGGCCGAGGAAGGTGATGATCATGTCCTGGAGGTCGGCGAACCTGGGGGCGTGAGTGACGTGGTTCGGCGTGATCTCCGTGATCGCGTTCGGCGTGGACTTCACGCTCTCGCCGTCGGCCCTCGTGACGCGGGCCGTCTTGACGTCCATGTCCTGCTTGATCTGATTGAACTGGATCCAGGGATCGCCGTAGACGTCCAGGCCCTCGTCGGTGAGGATCCTCTGCACCTGGTGGATCCGGGTCCGGACCCGACCGTCCGGGCCGAGCGTGATCTTCTTCTCGTCGAGCACGAGGACTCCGTCGGCTCCCGACGGGGACGTGACCTGCAGCGCCTCGGCCACCATGTCCGGCACGTCGGCGGATGCGAGACCCGACACGAGGACGATGAGGGCGAGGGCGGTGGCATGGCGCTTCATGGCTTCACCCCCTTTCCGACGAGAACCACCTCGGTGGTCTCGTGCCTCTCGATGGCCTTGACGAGCCCGTCCAGCTCCTCGAACGACTCTGGAGGGGCCAGCCTGTCCTTGACCTTCCAGGTGGCCGAGTACTGGATGGATGCTCCCTTCTGCACGACCTTGAAGTCGTAGGACGTCCAGGTGCCGTCGTGGGACTCCGTGGGGGGAATGGCGTCGGCCACCAGGCCTCCCGGGATCGCCACGTTCTCGGTGATCTCGACTTGCTGGGGGAACCAGAACATGGCGGGGTTCTTGCGCTTGGTCCAGTCGCCGAGCAGGAAGTAGGGGCTCCAGCGCTCCACGTTGAGGATGAAGTGGCCGAGCGGAATGACGAACGAGAGCCTCTTCTTTGACGCGGCGGCGTAGTATTCGTCCCCGTACGTCATCTTCACGACGAAAGGCTTGTTCAGGTCCGCATGGTCGCCGGCCTTGTAGCTCTTCACTCTGATCAGGGGAGAGATGGCGGTGAGGAACTTGTGGAACAGGGCCTTGCCCTCACCCGCGGCCTGGTAGGCCACGGCGCGCCTCATGCGCGTGTCCGGGTATCCCGTGGCCTTGAGCGTGACCGATCCGTCGAGGCTTCCATCAGCATCCACGCGGCTCTTGCCCTTGATGATGAACCTGTTCTTCTCGGCGGGGAAGATCTCGGTCTTGGTCAGATCCTCGCCCTCGGGCGATCCCACGACGTAGTGCTGGTTGCCCTCCGCATAGCTCCACTCGGCCATGGCGAAGGGTGACCAGGTGGGGTCCAGCATCCGGTACGTCCCGTCGTCCAGCTTCCATGCCACGACGCAGTGGTTGAACTGGTCGGCCGCCACCTGCTCGACGCGGGCGCCGGCCATCGTCATGGCCGGATAGACCGTGAATCCCGCGACGCGCATCATGGTGATCAGCATGCCGGCGATGTCCTTGCACACGCCGGCCCTGTCGTTGAACGTCATGATCCCCGGGTGGATCGTGTAGCCCTCGCCCTTGCCCATGCTGATGCCCGAGTAGCGGATGTTGTGGGCCACCCAGCGCTGGAGCGCCTCGACCTTCGCGTCGTCCGACTTCTTGCCCGCGACGAGCTTCTTGACCTTCTTCTCGATGTCCTCGTCGTACTCGAAGACGGGCTCGTTGACGTTGAAGAACCAGACGGACTTCTCGGCCCAGTCCTTGACCGTGGCGAGCACGACCTTGGTCACGAAGTCCGACCGGCCCGGCTGGCGCTTCTCGCTCGGCCTTGCGGGCACGTCTCGCTTGGACCACTCGTAGTGGAGCATCTCGTCGCCGGGGCGCACCTCGCTCTCCACCTCGCCGTTGTAGACCTTGGCGTGCACGGGCTTGTCGTCGGGCATGTGCAGGCTGTAGATCCGCTCCTTCACCGGCACGACGTCCTCGAACAGGATGTTGTCGTAGAAGTGGCCCTTCATGGGCGGGACGTACTTGTCGTCGCTCTCGTCCGCCGTGAGGTACGCGATCTGGAAGCCCTTCGAGTACGTCTCCCAGGCCACCGCGTCGCCCGGCGAGAGGCCCGGCACGCCCACGAGCTTCATCATCGCGCCCCATCGGAGCCGCCTCCAGGGCTGGGGCACGTCCTTGATGTTCGAGAGCTTGAGCTTGCGGACCGAGCCGTCCTTCTTGAACACCTTGACCCACCGGACGTCCAGGAACTGCGACGCCGGATCGTAGTCGAAGCGCATGACGGAGAGGTCCTTGACCGCCTTGGAGGTCAGCACCTTGATCACCTTGCGCGTCACCACGTGGCTGAGCCCCGAGGGCTCCACCGTCACGTCGGTCAGGTGGTGGACCACGAGCTGGCTGTCTCCGGGATGGTCCTTGGCTCCTCCGGCCTCGGCGAGCATCGCCGCGATGGCGTCATCGTCGAGCGGTGGAGGCTCCTCCCACCCGCGTGCCGATCCGGCCAGCAGGGCCAGGGCGCCGAAGGCCGTGCACAGGGCTATGTGTCGCATCTCGATCCCCTCCTGATAGGTTGGTTCCCGGAGCCTGGAAAATCACACGACATCCGGGTGGCCGTCAAGCGTGACGGCTTCAGATCGTCTTGACGAACGCGAGGACCTCGTCGGCATGGCCCGCCACGTCCACGTCCCGCCAGATCCTGCGGATGACCCCCTCGGTGTCGATCACGAAGGTCGAACGATCGATCGAGAACGCCGACAGACGCTTCGAGCGCGCCTTCCATGCGCCGTAGGCCGTCACTGCCCGGCCTCCGGGATCGGAGAGCAGGGGGAAGTTGAGCCTGTGCGACTTCTTGAACTTCTCGTGGCTCTCGGTGGTGTCCAGGCTGATGCCGAGGACGGTGGCGTCGAGCTTCTCGAACTCCTCCATGTTGTCGCGGAAGGAGCAGGCCTGCTTCGTGCAGCCGGGCGTCTCGTCCTTCGGGTAGAAGTACAGGACCACCGGCCGGCCCCTCAGATCCTCCAGGGAGACCTCGTCCCCCTCGGAGGAGGCGAGCGTGAAGTCCGGAGCCTGGTCCCCCGCGGCGATCCGTCTGCCCTGGGCCACCTCCTTCGCGTCGAGCCTGGGGCCGCAGGAGGCCAGTGCCAGCGAGACGATCATGGCTGCGGTTCTCATGTTTGCTCCTCATCCTGATCCGTAGGGCCGGTTTCTTCCCGGACAACCCTGCTTTACGCGCGCCGGTCGTTGATTGTATAGGGATCCACATGAAAAAGGACAGGCAGAAGGACGGCGGGCCGCTCCAGAGGTTCGGCGTGTCCATGGAGGGCAAGCTGCTCGACCTCTTCGATCGGATGATCGCCAAGCGCGGCTATCGCAACCGGTCCGAGGCCATCCGGGATCTCGTGCGCGACAAGCTCGTCGAGGAGGAGTGGGCTGCCGGCAGCCGCGAGGTGGTGGGGACCCTGACCATCATATACGACCACCACACGCGGGAGCTCCAGGCCAGGATGACCGAGCTCCAGCATACCTACCACGCCCTCGTGATCTCGACCCTCCACGTCCATCTCGACCACGACAACTGCCTCGAGGTGCTCGTGGTGCGCGGACGGCCCCGCGACATCCGGGTCCTGTCCGACGGCCTGCTCAGCCTCAAGGGCGTCAAGCACGGCCGCCTTGCGGCCACCACCTCGGGCAAGATGCTCTCCTAGGGGACGTCGACGACCTCGATGCCGGATCGCGCGAGCAGGGCGGC
>JAFDER010000309.1 GCA_019310245.1 Deltaproteobacteria bacterium | reverse complement strand
CCTCGTAGTTGATTGTTCCGATCCACGAGGCCAGCGTTTCCGCCGTCACTTCCTCCTCGCCCTGTCGCCCGAGCAGCACCACCTCGTCGCCCACGTGCGGTGTCCCCGCATCGGTCACGTCGATCATGATCATGTTCATGCACACGCGTCCGCGCAGGGGCGATCTCACGCCGTTGCACAGCACGTGTGCGCTGTTGCTCAGGCGGCGGTCGTATCCGTCGTAGTACCCGCAGGGAACGACGCCGAGCAGCACGGGGTGCGTTGTCCTGTACGTCAGCCCGTAGCCGATGCTCATGCCAGATTCCACGCGGCGAACCTGTGCCAGCCGCGCCTTCCACGTGAGGGCGGGCCTGAGCGTGACTCCGGCCCTGCCCGCGAGCGTGGCGGCCACGTAGGTCTCGGTGGACGGCCACATGCCGAACGCTGCGATGCCCAGGCGCGCCATGTCCATGTGGGCCTCCGGCCACAGGATCAGGGCCGCCGAGTTCGAGACGTGCCTGATCGGCACGTCCAGGCCTCGGGCGCGCATCGACTCGACCGTATCGAGGAAGACCCGGATCTGTTGCCGCGCGAACGAGTGGTCCGTCGTGTCCTCGATGTTCGCGAAGTGCGTGCACGCTCCCTCGAGCAGGGCGCCCGGGGTCCCCGCGATGCGATCCGCGAGCGCCACGGCGTCTGCAGGGTCCACGCCCTGGCGCTGGTTGCCCGTCTCGATCTTCACGTGCAGGCGGGCCTCCCGTCCCGAGCGCGAGTGCTCAGCGTGCGCGGCCTCGATGGTCGAGGCGTCGTAGACCACCATGGAGGCGTCAAGGTCCATCGCCGTGCCCACCGAAGCCGGCGGCACGTGCCCCATGATGTGCGCCGGGACCTCGATCCCGGCCTTGCGCAGGGCGGCGGCCTCCTCCACCGAGTCCACGCACAGCCTGTCCGCGCCGGCCTCGGCGAAGGCGCGCGCCGCGATGACGAGGCCATGGCCGTAGGCATTGGCCTTGACGCTCGGGGCCAGGAGGCACTCGCTGCCGACCAGGGCGCGCATCTGCTCGAGGTTGGACCGGAGCGCACCCGCGCTGACCTCGACCCAGGACCTGTGCTCCGGGCCCTCTTTCTCCACAGCGTCCACGGTCGCCGACGATACCACAAGCCGCCACGTGCGGGACAGGTGAGGTGGATTGACACACCCCTGCGCCCGGCCTACCTTCAACTGCTGGATGACGACGACCATCCTCGTCCTGGCAGGCGCCGCGATCTACGTGGCCTTCTACCTTCTCTACGGCCGGTGGATGGAGCGCTGGGTGGTGAAGGCCGACCCGGAGCGGGACACGCCCGCCCGTCGGCTCGAGGACGGCGTGGACTTCGTCCCGGCCCGGCCACTGGTGCTCTTCGGGCACCACTTCGCCTCGATCGCGGGCGCCGCCCCGATCATTGGACCCGCGATCGCCATGATCTGGGGCTGGGTGCCCGGGCTGCTCTGGATCTGGCTGGGAAACATCTTCGTCGGCGCCGTGCACGATTACCTCTCGCTCATGGCGTCCGTGCGATACGACGGAAAGAGCGTCCAGTGGGTCGCCGCGCGCATCATCCGGCCCCGCACGGGCTACGCGTTCAGCCTCTTCATCCTCTTCACGCTCATCCTCGTCGTGGCCGCCTTCTCCGCGGTCATCGGCCAGACGTTCGTGAAGAACCCGGCCGTCCCCACCGCATCGTTCGGACTCATCCTCGTCGCCCCCATCCTCGGATTCCTCCTCTACCGGGCGAAGCTTCCCTTCTGGCTCGCCACACTCATCGGGCTCGTCATGCTCGTCGGGTGCATCGTGCTCGGCCTTTTCGTCCCGTGGTCCATGCCCTACAAGGCCTGGCTCGTGGTGTTCGCCGTCTACATCGTGGTGGCGGCCTCGATCCCGGTCAACATCCTGCTCCAGCCGAGGGACTACCTCAACTTCTGGCTCCTCGTCACCGGGCTGGCCCTGGGTGCGGTGAGCCTCGTCGTTGCGTGGAGCCCCATCGATTTCCCGGCCTTCACCTCCTTCTCGGTGCCGCTGAGCTTCGGCGGAGGGGTCAAGGTGGCCTCGGCGCCCTTCTGGCCCGTCATCCCCCTCATCATCGCCTGCGGCTCGCTCTCCGGCTTCCACGCCCTCGTGGCCTCCGGCACGTCGAGCAAGCAGCTCGACAGCGAGCGCAGCGGGCTGTTCATCGGGATGGGATCCATGTTCACGGAGGGGTTTCTCTCGACGATCGTGGTGGTGTCGATCGCGGCCTTCGGAGGGGCGGCCGCCGTGCAGGCCGGCCTCACGGCCTGGGACGTCGGTGACGGGGCATCCTCTCTGGGAGCCACCTACGGGGCGCTCATGAAGGAGGCCGGAGGGCCCGTCGGCGTCTTCTCGCGCTGCTTCGGCATCGCCGTGCACACGGCGCTCGGGCTGCCGGTCAAGCTCATGACGATCCTCGCGTCGCTGTGGGTGGCCTCCTTCGCGCTGACCACCCTGGACACCACGAATCGCATCGCCCGCTACACGTGGACCGAGATCGTGCAGCCCCTCAGGCGCGTCTCCGAGCCGGCTCACAGGATCCTGTCCAACACGTGGCTCGCGGCCAGCATCACGGCCGCCGCGGGCATCGCGCTGGCCTGGTCGGGCCAGTTCGCCATGATCTGGCCGGCCTTCGGCGGGGCCAACCAGATGCTGGCCTCGGTGGCGCTCTTGACCGTGGCCGTGTGGGTGATCAGGGAACTCAGGTCCCCGTTCAAGCTCGTGGTGCTCGTTCCGGCGCTCGTGCTCTGGGTGACGGTGACGGCGGCGCTCGCGTGGTACCTTATCTGGGCGGTCCCGGTGGCGGGCGAACACAACCCGGTCCAGGCCGTGGTCCTCGGAGCCGTCGTGGTCGTCATGATCCTGCTCAACCTCCTGCTCATCCACGACTTCGCCCATGCCGTGCTCGGGCGCGGTCGCCGCGGGACGGAGTAGGGCATGGTCCCGAGGAGTCTCCTCGATGATCTGGTGGCCATCCTCAGGGGAGAGGCCACGGGGGCGCTCGAGCTCGAGCTCGCCGAGATGGAGAATCTCTTCGCCATCCTCGTCGTCGGTTCGCTCGTGGGCCTGCCCTTCCCGCCGGCTCCGGTGGGCCTCTCGATCCTGCCGCACATGGAGCGCGAGGTGGGCGTCATGCTCGCGAGGGCGGACGGTCTCGACGACATCCTGGCAACGCTCATCGGCAGGCTGAAGGCATGAGCCCGCCGCGCACCCTGTTCATGCTCGGCAAGGGCGGTGTGGGCAAGACCACCTGCGCGCTGGCGCTGGCCCGGGCGCTGTCCAGCACCGCCCGCGTCACCGTCGTGAGCCTGGACCCGGCCCACAACCTCGGGGACCTCGCCGGCGTGCCGCTCGGCCGTGCGCCGGTCACGCTGATGCCGGGGCTCGAGGCCTGCGAGCCCGATCTGGAGGCGCTCTCGCGGGAGCGCGCGGAGGGTGCGGTCGATCTCATCAGGGCCGGATACCGCCACCTCGACGCCCTGAGCCTGGGAGGGCTGGCCGACCTCGTCCAGCATGCGCCCGGGCTGGAGGAGCAGTCTGCACTGGACGCGCTCGGAGCGTTCGTGCGCGACCTTCCGCCCGAGGACGTCCTCGTCGTGGACATGCCGCCCACGGGGCTGAGCGTGCGGATGCTGGCGTTGCCCGCGCTCAGCCTGAGGTGGATCGAGTGCCTCGCCGGACTGCGCCGGAGGATCATCGAGAGGCGCGCGTCGATCGCGCACGTCCGGGGCAGGCAGGAGCAGGACCGCGACCACGTCATGGACAGGCTCGGTGCGGAACGCGACGGCCTCGCGCTCCTGTGCGATCTGTTCGAGAACGGGGCTGCACATGTGCTCGTGGTCAATCCCGATCCCCTCAGCATCGCCGAAGCCGGCCGCCTCCGGGAGGTGCTCCGCCGGCTCGGCACCGATGCCGCACGGCTCGTCATCAACAGGGGATCCGGCACGCATGAGCCTGCCGGGGGGCTCGCGGATCTGCCGTCGACGGTGCTGCCGGATCTCGGAGGATCGGCCCGCGAGCCCGGGTCGCTCGACAAGCTGGGACGGCTTCTGGCCGAGGAACTCGGATGACCACGGGACAGGAGCTGCTCGTGGTCGGGCTCGTGCTGGGCGCGGCGCTCATGGGCGTCCTGTTCTTCCACGGCCGCCGCCGCAACCGCACGATCGCCCTGCGCGTCTCGCAAGAGCTCGAGTCCGCGCTCCGGCCCGGCGACGCCACCTACACGTGGATCGGTGGTCTCATCGGCTTCCACGCGCGCTACGCGGTCGACGGGCTCGAGAAGGCCAGGGCCACCTGCACCCTGCTCCCCCGCCACGCCCCCCTCTACATGCCCGTCGCGCTCCTGCTCGGCCGGTCCGACCGCGTGCACGTGACGCTGTTCCTGGGACGGCGGTTCGAGGGCGAGGCTCACGTCGTGGCTCCGTCGCTCCTGCGCTCCCCCGTCTTCGAGATCGAGGGCCGGGAGGCGATGCACGAGCGGGCCGTGCTCCTCGGCGGCCGGAGGTTCGTCCTGCTCTCCACCCATGTCCGCCTCCTCGACGGGCTGGAGGCTCTGCTCGGATCGATGCCGTCGTCCCGTCTTGTCCCGTCCCTCCGTCACCTGGCCTTCGTGCCGGACCT
>JAFDER010000308.1 GCA_019310245.1 Deltaproteobacteria bacterium | reverse complement strand
CGGTCGCCGCGGAGATCGTCTCGCGCATCCGCTTCGGGTCCATTGACTGGAGCAGGACCATCGCCTTCAGCGAGGATCTCGAGGACGCACCCTCGATCCATCTCAACGAGATGGGCCGCGATCCGGACGGCATCGTCCACCGCTCGGAACGCACCTGGTGGCTGCAACACGTCGTGGATGCACTCGAGGAGTGGAAGGTCCCGACCGCGGGAGGCGAGGTGCCTCCCGGCGAGCGGTCCGTCGTGGAGCGCGTCCGCCTGCGCGAGGACCTCTACAGGGGCCCTCACGTGGACCGGCTTCCGAGCCTGGTGCTCGAGCTCGCACGGGACGGCGACTACACGCTGAACCTCCACCCCGGCGCATTCCGCCGCATGCGCGAGCCCGTCGAGCTCCTGCCCGAGGATCTGCTCCTGGGCTTGCAGGCGAGATCGATGCCCGGCAGTCCCAGGCCGGAAGGACTGTTCCTGCTCGCTCCGGTCGAGGACGGCGACGGGATCGATCCCACGGCCGCGGGCGACGCATCGCAGGAGGCCGTCGCACCCATCGTGCTCGAGCTCGCCGGCTTCCGGGTCCCGGGCTACTTCGATGTCGAGCCCGGGAGGGTCACCAGCGGCAAGCTCGAATGGCTCGACGAGCGCACGTTGCACGAGGCATTCCTGAGCGCGCGCGAGCGCCTGCGGGATCCAGACCGGTCAACGGACGACGAGGGTGGGGATGCCGTCAAGAAGAGGCTCGAGGATCTGGGCTACATCTGACGTCCTTCTGGACTGAATGGCAATTCTCCGCGGGTGTGCCTGGTATATCAATGATATCGATGGGTTGCAGGTAGGGAGCCTGTCCCCGCTAGCCGACGGTGCCGTCGGGGCCAGAGGAGATGGGCGGCAGGCAGTACATGCCGCCGGAGCCGCTGGGCAGTGTGCTGCAGGAGTAGCCCTCGGTGGTGCGGCAGTCGTAGGGCGACGTGCAGGACTTGAGGCAGTAGTTGCCGTAGCCCATGAAGTCCGCGCAAACGCCTCCCGTGCCGCAGTCCATGGAGCTCGTGCACACGGCCGAGCAGTACCCGCCCGGGAACGTGACGTAGCCGTAGATGGACGTCATGCAGGTCCGGCCGGAGCCCGGTACGCCCGCGCACCCGGTGATCGAGAAGCAGGCGTCTCCCACCACGCCGCCGCTTCCGGGGTCGGTGCCTGGATCGACGCCGGGATCGACGCCCGGGTCGGTGCCCGGATCGAACCCTGGATCGGTGCCTGGATCGATGCCGGGATCGGTGCCCGGGTCGGTGCCCGGATCGAACCCTGGATCGAATCCGGAATCGGTGGAAGGCTCCCAGCCGGTGTCGACCACCGGGTCGGTGCCCAGATCCGTGAAGTCGCTTCCCGTGTCGACGCCAGAGTCGACCGACCAGGGCTCGGAGCCGCTCGAGGCGCAGGTGCAGAGCAGCAGACACGGCACGACGATCGCGATGGCATGTGCTGGACGCATGCGAACTCCCGGTTTGTCTTTCAAGACAAACACCTTTCAAGAGTGTAGGAGGTTTCATTGCTTTTTGCAAAGAGAGCGGCCCGTGGGATAGACTCGAGAAGGTGAAGATCGACGCGGCCATAGAGGCCTTCGGGGACCACTTGAGGCACGAGCGCAACGCATCACCCCGGACGGTCGAGGCGTACCTCGCCGATCTGAGGGCGCTCGTCGAGTGGGGGCGCGACGAGGGTCTCGAGGTCGACCGGGTGGGTCAACTTGACATCGCCATTCTGCGTGCATACCTTGCTTTCCTGTACAAGAAGCTGGCTCCTTCATCGGTCAGCCGGAAGGTTTCTTCCATCAAGTCGTTTTACAAATTCTTGAGCTCGAGGAAGATGGTGAGCGAGAACCCGGCGGCACTGCTTCGAGCTCCCAAGCTCCCGAGAAAGCTGCCGAAGTTCCTGACTGCCGACGATGCCGTTGGCCTGATGTCGCTCCCCGACCCCGTGACGGCCCGGGGGCAGCGCGACATCGCCATCCTCGAGGTCCTCTACGGTGCGGGTCTGCGCGTCAGCGAGCTGGCGTCCATCGACCTGGGCCACCTCGATCTGGACGAGCGCACCGTCCGCGTCCTGGGCAAGGGACGCAAGGAGCGAATCGTCCCCCTCGGCCGGCATGCGCGCGAGGCGCTGGCGAGGTGGCTCGAGGCCCGCGAATCGTTCGGCAAGGAGGGGCCGAGGGGAGAGGCCCTTTTCACGAACACGCGCGGCGCGAGGCTGAGCGTGAGGAGCGTGCAGAGGCTCGTCAAGCGGATGACGTCGCTTCTCGGCACGAGCGAGGGCGTGGGCCCTCACGCGCTCAGGCACTCGTACGCAACGCACATGCTCGCCAGCGGCGCCGGCCTGCTGGAGATCCAGCAGCTCCTCGGCCACGCCTCGCTGAGGACGACGCAGCGCTACACGCACGTCACGGTGGAGCACCTGGCGGACGTCTACGACAGCGCCCATCCAAAGGCCCACAGATCAAAGGACGACGAAGATGAGCGAAAGTGACACGAGGATCCGTTCGACGACCGTGCTCGCGGTGCGCGCGGGGGGCTTGCTCGTCATGGCGGGCGACGGGCAGGTGACCGTCGCCGGCACGATCATCAAGCACCGGGCCAGGAAGATCCGGCTTCTCGCGGAGGGGGCGGTCCTCGCGGGGTTCGCGGGCGCGAGCGCCGACGCGTTCACGCTCTTCGGCAGGCTCGAGGCGAAGCTCAGCGAGTTCAACAACAACCTGACCCGTGCGGCCGTGGAGCTGGCGAAGGACTGGCGCATGGACAAGTACCTGAGGAGGCTCGAGGCCATGCTGCTCGCGGGAGACTCCAAGCAGACGTATCTCATCAGCGGCGCAGGCGACGTGATCGAGCCCGACGACGACGTCATCGCGATCGGCGCCGGCGGGCCCTACGCCCTGAGCGCGGCGCGTGCCCTGATGAAGCACACGGACCTGTCCGCGAGGGACGTTGCGAGGGAGGCCATGGAGATCGCCTCGTCCATCTGCATCTACACGAACAGCGAGTTCGTGATCGAGGAGCTCGGGAAGAAATGACGGACAGGAAAAAAGCACAGGCAGGCCCCCGCATCGTCGCGCTCTCCACGGAGCCCGAGGGAGTCGGCAGGGCCACGTCGTTCACGCCGCGCGAGATCGTCTCCGAGCTGGACCGCTTCATCGTGGGGCAGGGCAGGGCCAAGCGGGCCGTGGCCGTGGCCCTGCGCAACCGCTGGAGGCGTCACAAGGTGCCGGAGGAGCTGCGCGACGAGATCACGCCCAAGAACATCATCATGATCGGACCCACGGGCGTCGGAAAGACCGAGATCGCCCGCAGGCTGAGCCGGCTGGCCCAGGCGCCCTTCGTCAAGGTCGAGGCGAGCAAGTTCACCGAGGTGGGGTACGTGGGCCGCGACGTGGACTCCATCATCCGCGACCTCGTCGAGACCTCGGTCCGGCTCGTGCACGTCGAGGAGACGGAGAAGGTCAAGATCCGGGCCGCCGCTCTCGCCGAGGATATCGTGCTCGACATCATCGACCCGCCTCCGGGCGAGATGAAGGGTCCGGCGGGTTTCCAGCGGCCCTTCGGGTTCGACATCGGCCTCGGCGGAGCCCAGCCGGCGGCAACGCCGGATCAGGGAAAGGCCGGAGATGCCATGGCCGAGCATGAAGCGTACAAGGCGCGCCGCAAGGAGCTGAGGCAGAGGCTCAGGGACGGCGAGCTGGACGAGGAGCTCGTGGAGCTCGAGGTGGCCGCCCGGAGCAATCCGATGATCGAGATCTTCTCCTCCCAGGGCGGGATGGAGGAGATGGAGATCAAGCTCCAGGACATGCTCCAGAACCTGCCCGGAGCGATGGGAGGGGGAGGCAAGAAGAAGACACGCAAGGTGCGCGTGAGCGAGGCGCTCGAGCTCATGGCCGAGGCGGAGGCGCAGAAGCTCGTCGACCAGGACAAGGTCACGCGCGAGGGCAAGCTGAGGGCCGAGCACGACGGGATCGTGTTCCTCGACGAGCTGGACAAGATCGCCGGACGGCAGGCCGTTGGGCACGGGCCCGACGTGAGCCGCGAGGGCGTGCAGCGCGATCTGCTGCCCATCATCGAGGGAACGACGGTCCAGACGAAGTACGGGTCGGTCTCCACGGAGCACGTCCTGTTCATCGCGGCGGGCGCGTTCCACGTGGCCAAGCCCTCCGATCTCATTCCCGAGCTTCAGGGCCGCTTCCCGATCCGCGTGGAGCTGGACGCGCTGACGAAGGAGGACTTCGTGCGCATCCTCACCGAGCCCGAGAACGCGCTCACGCTCCAGTACCGCGAGCTGCTCAAGACCGAGGACGTGGATCTCTCATACGGGGATTCGGCCGTGGATGCCATCGCCGAGAGCGCCGCGCGCATCAACGAGAAGACCGAGAACATCGGCGCCCGCCGCCTCTACACCATCATGGAGGCCATGCTCGAGGAGATCTCGTTCTCGGCCCCGGAGCGATCCGGCGAAAAGATCGTGATCGACGCCGATTACGTCACGGACAAGCTCGAGCCGTTCATGAAGGACTCGGATCTCTCCGACTACATCCTCTGACGCTTGGATTCTCGAGAAATCGGTATACAATCTTCTCCATGAGAAGAGACATACCCATCATTCTGCTCGTTTCCTGTCTTTCCGCCTGTGCCGG
>JAFDER010000678.1 GCA_019310245.1 Deltaproteobacteria bacterium | reverse complement strand
CCTCGATGCCGGTCCGCTCGTCGTCGCGAGCGGGTCCGGGGTGGCCGTGGTGGACAGGGGCGTGCTGACGACCGGGACGCTGAGCTCGCACATGGGCAAGTACCTCGTCGACACCGGAGCGGCCTCGAACCTCGACGACGCGCCCACGGGCACGGACTACCACCCCAGGTTCTACCGCGTGGACACACTCGACACGACGGTCTACGCGACCACGCGCTACGACGGGCTGTGGATATTCAACACGAGCTCCAGCGGCTCGGCATGGACGGTCGCCGAGATCCGCCGCCACATGCGCGCCCGGGAGTTCACGGAGGACGTGCAGGTCGTGGGCGACAAGCTCTATCTCGCGCATCACGGCGACGGCCTGGAGGTCATGGACCTGTCCACCGACCCCCAGGACCCCACCACGATCGACACGCTCGGCGACCCGCTGGTGGACACCTGGGCCGTGTGGGCCCAGGAGGACGGGAAGGTGTGGGTGGCCGACGCGGCGGCGTCAAGCTCCTGCGCTTCGAGTCCGGCTCGCTCTCGCACATCACGGGCGACACGGTCACCACGTCGCCGGGCACGGCACTGGACGTGGCGGTCGTCGACACGTGGGTGGTGGGGGCCATGGGCGGCCAGGGCATCACCGTGTACGAGGAGTGGACCGCCGCGCAGCGCAACACCTACGCCCTCGACGGCGTGTGCGTGAGCGTGGAGCCCATGGGCACCAACCGCTTCGTCGCCACGTGCCGCACGCACGTGCACGTCATCGAGATCAACAGCCTTGGCCTCATCCACGTGCTCGCCACGGCCCGCCTGCACCGACGCATGGACGGCGGCGCGGCGGGCGTGCACTTCGCATCGCACACCACCGTGGACGGGGACGTGCTGTTCGTGGCGGGCTGGGACCACGTGGACGCCTACAGGCTCATGGAAACGGACACGGACCCGGACATCCAGGTTGCGGGCCAGCGCGCCCACTTCGGCGGCCCGCCCGGGGCGGTCCAGATCCTCGTCTCGAACGCGGGCCAGGGCACGCTGGAGATCTCGGACGTGGCGTGCACCGAGTCCTCGCTGACGTGCACCATCGGCGAGACGAGCATCCCGCCCGGAGGCCTCTCGATCCTGCGCATCGTCTACGACGGCTCAGCCACGAACATGCAGACCCTGGCCAGGATCAACTCGAACGACCCGGACGACCCGGTCGTGCCCATCCTGGTCTACGCCGCGCTCGACTCCATGCCCGATCCCCACGAGGCCGCGCCGGACTTCACGGGAAACACCACCGTGCGCGACTACACTGCCGGCACCTTCACCGACTCCACGCTCACGCTCTCGGACTTCGCGACGGCCGGCGAGGTGGTGGCCTTCACGGTGGTGGGGGCCTGGTCGCCGGAGAGCCTCCCCAGCCTCGCGGCCATGGCCGGCGACATCGCTCCCGACCTGCCCACCGGATCGTCCTTCTTCGTCATCGACCAGGAGGAGGCGCCCGGCACGATCCGCCACGTGCTGGAGAAGACCTACATCCCGCTGACCATCGTGCTGGACACGGACGGCTCCATCGCGGACACCCTCTACTCCCAGCCCTCCCAGCCGGACTCCGGACTGCCCTTCGGCCGCGCGTTCGTGTTCGAGCAGATCGACTTCGACCCCTACGTCGCGGACGTCTACGACCGTTACGACCCCCAGGGCCTCCTCGACGACATCACCGACGCCCTCTAGCGCTAATTCCCCTTCCTGTACCACCAGGCATCCCGGCCGCCCTCGATGAAGGTCAAGGGGTCGGCCTTCCCGCGCTCGGTCAGCCCGGTGTACTGGAGCTTTCCGCCCTTGACCTCGAACTTCCACTTGCCGTACGCCTTGCCGTCCAGCTTCATGACGAGCGTGTACTTGCCGTCCTTGGCGAGCAGGTCCTTGGCCTTGAAGTACTCCCCGCCCGAGGTCTTGACCGGCGGATTGACCATGTCGAACGAGAAGCGCGCCCAGTCCCTGGGCAGGGAGTAGGACTTGTTCGGACGCGACTGGCACAGGACCTTCTTCTTCTTGCCCTTGCCGCCGATGATCTCGATGTGGATGTCCGCGTCCTTGCGGACCACCTCGTGGGACTGGTGCCGCAGCCAGACCTTCCAGATCAGGTTCTTCTCGGGATCGGCATTGGAGTAGTAGAGGTAGCTCCAGTCACTCCAGGCCCCTTCGAGGAAGAACAGATCGCCGCCGAGGAACGGATCCGGCGAGGCCTTCTTCGAGACCGAGAAGGGGTAGGTGTAGAACCTGTCCTCGCCCAGGAAGAAGTCCAGCACGTAGTCGCCGACGCCGAGCACGGGGTAGTCGTAGACCTTCTCGCCCTTTTTCAGGTCGGTGGTG
Source organism: Deltaproteobacteria bacterium (assembly GCA_019310245.1). GTDB lineage: Bacteria > Myxococcota_A > Polyangia > DRWM01 > DRWM01 > JAFDER01. The sequence goes on along the minus strand of JAFDER010000678.1, from coordinate 580 downwards.
CCCTTGATCGCCAGCCTCACGTAGGGCTGCTTGATGAGCTCGCCCTCCCAGTCGTAGCGATAGAGCTTCGCGCCGTCCGCCTTGCTCAGCAGGATGCTCCCCGAGCTCTTGTCAGGGATGAACACGGCCTGGAGCTTGTTGTCGATCATGAAGTAGCCGGTGCCCGACTGCATCTTCACGTTGTCGAGCAGGGTGGAGAACATGATCCCGGGCGGGCTGTTCCCGGCAAGGGCGACGCCGGCCACGAGGACGCTGGCCACCAGGAACTTCGGAACGTGCTTGAGCATGTCAGGACCTCCTTCAGGCAAGGTGAGCGCGATGAGTGGAATCGTGTGTGTTTAAGAAGTTGACTCGATATGTCAACTATTCGCGCTCTGCCAGGAAGTCCTCGAACTCGTCGAGCCGCGCCTTGTCGACCTTCTTCGTGAAGAGGCTCACGCCGCACACGGCCGCAACGTTGACGAGCAGGCCCAGGAAGCCGGGATGCAGGCCCAGCGGCAGGTTCCAGCCCATGAGGAAGCACAGCACCACGACGCCCAGGCCAGCGGCAAGGCCCGAGACGATCCCCGCGCGGGTGGGC
>JAFDER010000046.1 GCA_019310245.1 Deltaproteobacteria bacterium | reverse complement strand
GGTCTCGAGCAAGGGGTTGCGGTCCCGGGTCCTGCCGCGCGGCGCGTCGCCGATGGAGTCCAGGGCCGCCTGGACCTCGCGTCCCATCTCCAGGTGCTGCTCGACGGTCCTGCGCGTCGGATCGCCGATGGGGTAGGTCCTGCGCAGGATCTCGAGGTTTCCCTCGCGCGTTCCGCGCAGGTCGTCGAAGGACGGGAGATCGAACACGGAGCCGATCCGGTACGGATCGCGCAGGCCGGGGAGCGCCTTCTCGGCGAACAGGGCCGCGTCCGAGTAGAGTATGCCATCCACGTCGACGAGCAGGTCCGTCGACAGGATCACGGGCTCTGCGTGTGACCCGAGGTTCTGGATCCTGAACCGGTGGCCGGTCGCGCGCAGATCTTGCTCGAGCGCGGCGCAGGCCGCGAGGCCGCGGCAGAAGACGGCGCGCGCCTCCGGAGTCCAGTCCGGCCCCAGCGCGTAGCAGATCTGGACGGTCTGTGCGCCGAGATCCGCGACGTGGCGCACGCGCGCGGGAAGATCCGCGGCGCCGTCCGGAGTGATCACGATGTTCACGAAGTAGGGGACCGACGATCGGATCAGCGCCTCCAGATTGCGCTCGATCGCGGGAAAGGGCAGGGAGCCCTTCCTGCGGGGCGGACGGCAGCGCTCCATCACGTCCCGCGGTCCGTCCAGGGAGAAGAGCACGCCCGCGTCGTGCCCCTCGAGGAAGCGGATGAGATCGCCGTCGAGCAGCAGGCCGTTCGTGGTGATCGTGAAGTGGAGCCTCTTGTTCGACGCGGCGGCGAGATCGCGGCCCCTGTCCATGGTCCGCATGACCTCGGCCCGGCGCAGGAGGGGCTCGCCGCCGAAGAACTGGAGCTCGAGGCGTCGGCGGGACGACGTGAGCAGGAGGTCCACTGCCCGGTCCAGCACTCCGGGGGCGGCATGCCTGCGGCCCAGGACGACCTGGCAGTACGAGCAGCGGAACTGGCAGGCCGTGGTGGGCGTGACCGCGAGCCTGCCGGGGTCCGGCCAGGGCTCGAAGCCCTCCAGATCGCGGGCGATGGCCTCCGGCGTGGCGGAGGCGTCGATGGGGGCGATCTCGCCGGCTCCCAGGGACTCGAGGTACCGCTTCTGGACGCCCGGGCAGCGCGACGGCTCGGAGCAGCGCTCACAGGCCTGCACGTGCTCGAAGTTTGAGAAGAACTCGCCGTAGTAGGCGTCCAGCGAGCGGTCGTCCACGATCGTGGTGTCGATGGCCTGCGGCTCGGCCTTCACGTCCAGGCCGCGGAACAGGCACAGAGGAAAACCCCGCCACGTGACGTCGGCGTCGATGTCGGGATCCGAGGCGACGGCGGAGGCGATCTCGCGGACCCTCCGGTGCGGCACGGGCTCGGAAAACGCCTCCGAGAGCACGGCGTCGGCGACGAGGAACCCTCGCACCCCCTGATCGGACAGCCCGGCGATCAGGGCGTGGATCCCGTCCGCGCTGGAAGGGCAGAGCAGCGTGTTGACCCGCACGGAGAGCGGGATGCGGGCCGCGATGTCGAGCAGGTTCTCGAGACCCTTAAGGGTCTCCTCCAGGCTGCCCCTCGTCCGGGTCAGCCCGTCGTGCACCTCGGGCCTGAGATCGTAGACCGTGACGCACGCCTCCGTGAGCCCGGCCTGCACGAGCCGGGAGGCGAGGTTCGGGTCGGACAAGGCGCGGCCGTTCGTGATGAGGGCGATTTCGCGGAAACCGAGCCGGCGGCAGAGCGCGACCAGGTCCGGGGCCGAGGGAATGAGGGTGACCTCGCCGCCCGTGAGCACGACGCGTCTCGAGCCCCTGCGGATGGCCTCGAGACGCGGGAGGAGCTCCTCGGGCGTCCTGACCTTGACGTGCTCGAGCGTCGTGCGGGGGCAGAAGATGCAGTCGTTGTTGCAGGCGAGCGTGACTGTGATGTCCTCGGCCGGCTTCACCTCAGGATGCCCCTGAGGCGGTCGATGCGTTGCGAGACGAGCCGGCCCGTGCTCACGTTGTTGTGCAGGAGGCTCCTGAGCTCGCCGTCCCTCCACGCGTAGGTGCGCAGGAGAGCGTCGTAGGAGTGGAAGCGGCCCGCGAAGAGGCCGTCCCAGGTCCCGAGATCCGCGATGCTGCCGAACGAGAGGTCCTGCGATCCGTCGGGGCGCGACGACTCGAGGGCCCACTCCGTCATCAGGTGCAGGGAGCCGTCCGTGTTCACCATCCACTCCGCGTTGAGAATCGCGGGCTCGACGCGCGACGTGAGGTTGCCCAGCTCGAGATCTCCCGAGTGCAGCCTCATCGCGTGGTCCTCGACGATGCCGTCGAGCGCCGAGAGGTAGATGGACAGAGACTCGTCGTCCCATGTGCGGCCGATGGCGTAGTTGACGTCGATCGACTGGACTCCGAGGTGCAACACGTGCTCGAAGCTCTCGCGCAGGTCGCGGACCGTCTGCGGGGTCACGACCATGACGACGGTGTGCGCGAGGCGCGCGTCGATGGCCATCTCGATGGCCGCGAGAGTGTGCTTGTAGGGATTCTCGGACGCGTCGACCGGGACCTTGTAGCGGTTGTGGGCCTCCTCGGAGCCGTCGAGGGAGAGCTCGATCCGGAAGCCGTAGGAGGCGAGCTCCTCGGCCCTAGAGCGGGTGAGCTCGAACCCGTTCGTGACCATGTAGAAGCCGACCTTCTTCTCCAGGGCCTCGCCTGCGGCGATCGTGCGCACGGCGGCGCGCTGGATCTCCTCCCACCGCAGGAGGGGCTCCCCTCCCGTGAAGTCCAGCCGGATCGATTCCCTCGATGAGCCGAGCAGGAGGTTGATGGTGCGGTCGATGACCTCGCGCGGCATGTCCTCGTCACGCTTGACGACGGGGCAGTAGGAGCAGCGCAGCTGGCACCGGCGCGTGATCATGAGCTGGACGTTGGCGCTCCTGTTCCTGAGCGCGGCGGGCCGCTCCGCCACATCGCCGAGGATGCGGGCGGGATAGTCTCTCATGAGATCGGCGAGCGGGCGGACCCCGGCGGGGTCGAAGTCCGGATCCGCGTCGGGCCGTGCGCGGAGCGCCTCGCTCTCGCCCGTGTAGAGAAGCCTGACCAGGGCCGAGTCCAGGGCCTCGGGAGGCGACCCTCCGGCGAGGAGGACCGATGCGGCGTGCCGGGCGAGCTGGGCTCCGAGCGTGCGGTCGTCGGGAGGAAGCTCGGGCTCGAACCGCCCGCCCTCGGCCTCCGCGACCCAGGCCGCTGCGGCGTCTCGCAGATCAGTGAGCACGTCCTTTGCCCCGGCGCCCGGGGACATGGCGCGAGAGATGAGCGAGCTGGACGTCAGGGTCATGGCTTCCGGATCATATAGTCAGCGGATCGCGGCGAGGCTACTCAAGCGCGCCTCCGGGGTACTCGAGATCCGGGAGCAGTGCGGGCTTCTTCGCGGGCTTCTTCCCGGCCGGAGGCTGCTCCGGCTCGTCGCCGGCGGGCTCACCCTTGTCGACGGGGGCGGGCTCGCTGCCTCCCGCGACGTCCTTGCGGATGGGCATCACGTCGAACCACTCGATCCACTCGTCGACCCTCTCCTCGAAGGTCTCCCTCCACTCCTCGTCCGTCCACGGCTCGCGGTTCTTCCAGTTGCGGATCCTGTTCTCCCGCGCCCGCTTCATCTCCAGGGCGACCTCCCGCCGGACCTCCTCGCGAAGCTCCTTCTTGAGCTCGTCCGAGAGATGCTCGAGCTTCACCTCGGCCTGCTTCGCATCCCTGCCCCAGTCGCAGCCGCTCGAGCAGTCCCCGCACCCGACGTGCTTGATCAGCGCGACGAGCGTGAAGATGAGCAGGAGGCTGATCACGAGCGCGACGAGGCCCGTGATGAACCCCGCTTTTCCCATGATCGCGTCCTCCTTGCGGGCGAGTGCGTCACGTCGGCTGATGAGGCCGAGGACGAGGGCGGCAATGCCCATCATGGGGCTCAGGACGATGTTCGCCCCGGGAACGAAGAGGAAGGCCAGGGCCAGGATTCCGAGGATGAGGGCTGCGGTCTGCATGTGTGTTCCCCTGGAATGCCTCAGTCGGTCGTCGCGTCGGATGAATCGTCGTCGTCCGTGGGATCCTCGGACTCGTCGTCCTCCGTATCAACACCGGGATCGGTGGCCGGATCCTCCAGGGGATCGTCGGCCGGATCCGGGGCGGGATCGGTGACCTCCTCCAGGGCGTCGTCGTCGTCCGTGGGATCCTCGGACTCGTCGTCCTGGGCATCAACCCCGGGATCGGTGGACGCGTCGCGCGTGTCGCACTCATCCCGGGTCATGCAGACCCCGCGGTCAGTCTCGATCGCGTACGGGTTCGCCTTGCAGCAGATGAGGTCGTCGCCCGAGCAGTCGTCGTCGCTCTGGCAGCTCTCGCCCTTTTCCTGCTTGCAGCCGGCCAGCACGACGATCATGCACGCGGCCGCAAGGATCGCTCTCGTATTCATGCGGGGCATTATAGGGGACCAAACTGGTGCCCGCAAGGATAGTCGTCTTGCGGTATCGAGGACACTGGATTAGAAACGAACCATGTCCCGCGGCTCCCCGATCGCGATCCTGCTGGTGGTCCTGCCTCTCGTGGCGGGAGGCTCGTGCCGGATCCAGGGAGACGCTCCCGACCTTGACGGGCAGGTCGTCCGGCTGACCCTCCTTCACACATCGGACATTCACTCGCGGCTCCTGCCCTACTACATGGATGTGGGCGTCGTGGACCGGGGGCTCGGGCTGGACCAGGACAACGCGCCGTTCGGAGGAGCGTCCCGGCTGGCGTTCCTCCTGCGACGGGAGCGCGCCGCTGCAGGACGCGTCATGCACATCGACACGGGGGACCCCTTCCAGGGTGCACCCATCTTCAACATGTTCCATGGCGAGGCCGAGTTCCGGTTCCTCTCCGAGGTGGGCGTGGACGCCATGGTGGTGGGCAACCACGAGTTCGACGCCGGTGCGGAGAACCTGGCGCGTCAGCTCGACGAATGGGCCGGCTTCCAGGCGCTGGCGGCCAACTACCTGTTCAGGGACCCGTCGTTTCCCGGCACGAACCGCCTCGGGGAGCTGATCCAGCCCTATTCCATCTACAACCTCGAGGGCCTGCGCGTGGGCGTGATCGGGATGGGCGACGTGAGCTCCATGCACTCCATCCTCGAGACGGGCAACAGCACCGGCATCACGCCCCTCGATCCCGTGCAGACGGCCCAGAGCTACATCGATCTCGTGAAGCCGATGGTGGACGTGGTCATCCTCGCCACGCACCTCGGCCTGAGCCTGGACGAGAAGGTCATCCGCGGCACGACGGGCGCCGACGTGGTGCTCGGCGGGCACCTGCACATCGTGCTCCACCCTCCGAAGGTAGTGCAGGACTGCCAGACAGAGGAGATCCGATCCGCCACGGGATGCACCCCGCGTCCCGTGGTGCTCGACCACGCGGGCGCGTTCATGAAGTACCTGGGACGGCTCGATCTCCTCGTCGAGCAGGTGGACGGCGACTGGGAGGTGATCTCGCACTCGCACCGCATGATCCCGGTGGACGCCACGGTGCCCGAGGATCCCGTGGTCGCGGACATGATGCGCCTCTACGTCGAGGAGATGGACCGGATCGTGAACGTGGGCCAGGTCATCGGCTACGCGCCGAACATTGTCCGGAGGTTCGGCGGAGACGGGGGGGACTCGGCCCTGGGCAACCTCGTGGCCACGTCCATGTGGATCCGGCAGGGCATCCAGACGGACTTCGCCCTCACGAACACGACCGGCATCAGGGCCGACCTGCCGGCCGGCGTGGTGACCATCGAGGACATCTTCAACGTCTTCCCGTTCGATAACACGATCACCACGATGTTCCTCACGGGCGAGGAGGTCCAGGAGCTGTTCGACTACGTGGCGCATCGCACCACGATCCGCGGCTGCCAGAGCCAGGCCCAGATCGCGGGCGCGAAGGTCACGCTCACGTGCGGCATCTGCGAGGAGACGGGGCAGGAGGGATGCGCCCCCGAGATCCGCATTGGATCGCCCGTGGGCACGGAGACCTGGGACGACGTGCCACAGATCTCGCCTGACGGCGTCTACGAGCTGGCGACCAACAACTACATCGCCGGAGGCGGGAGCGGGTACCACATGCTGCGCCGCAACACGACCCAGCAGGACTCGGGCGTTCCCCAGCGCGACGCCGCCATCGCGTTCATCCGGGCCGGCGAGCCCTGCATGGAGCCCACCGCGTGCATCTCGGACGGGGACTGCGGGCCTTACGGCTCCTGCGTGTGCAACGGGCTCTGGATGTGGTCCGGAGGGTCCTGCGTCGAGGTCGACGAGAACTGCACGGACCGCTTCTGCGTGCTCGACGAGTGCATCGACGACCTGGCGGTGCACTACGCGGGGATCGTCGGGGGTGCGGACGCCGACGTCTGCTCGTGGCGCAACTGGTCGGCTGACGAGTGCTCGACGCTGCCCTGCATCGACGAGACAATCGAGGCCGCGGAGGACGGCCGGATCGAGGTGGAGATATGATGAGGAGCATCGCTCTCGTCTCCGTGCTCGCCTGCGCGTGCAACATGAGCCCGCCCGCGAGCCACGAGGGCCCTGTGGCGTTCGACGTGAGGTTCGCCTCGGGGCAGGATCTGGGCGAGACGACCCCACTGCCGTTCTCCGAGTCGGGCGGCGTGGAGCTGGATCTGTTCGTCTCTCCCATGGGCGGGAGCTTCGACGGATGGGCGAGCGTTCACGCCGAGCCGGGGAGGGTCGACGCCATCTCCGGCGTGGAGTCGAGCGGCTCGCACGTGAGGCTCGACCTCGCCGAGGGCGAGGAGGCCTCCATGACGGTCACCATCTCTCTCGCGTTCGGCGTCTCGCGCATCTGGATCGAGGACGACGGCTACCAGCCCACAACCTCTCCGACGCCGGCCTGCAGCGACGGCGTGGACAACGACGAGGACGGGTACCGGGATCACGGGCAGGACCCCGGCTGCGTGGACGAGACCGACGGCAGCGAGCGGGGGGGAACCTGGATCGTGGGCGCCTCGGGGCCCATCGTGTTCGAGAACCCGCGGATCGCCGACGTGCAGGGCAGCGGCATCCTGTCGCCTCTCGATGGCCGGACCGTGCTGATCGATCGCGGCAGGCTCGTCGTCACGCGCATCTCGACCGAGGGCTTCTTCGTGACCGACATCGCTGCGGACGCGCCGGTCGGAGGATCGAACAGCCTGTTCGTCTACAACTACAACACACCCTGGCACCTGAGGGAGTGCGACGTCATCACGAACCTCTCGGGCATCGTGGGAGAGTTCCTCGCCTGCTACACGGAGCTTCAGTTCCCGTCCTGGGACGTGATCGACCCCGGCGGCAGGATCCCCGAGCCCTCAAGCCGCGAGGAGTGCCCCATCCCGGAGCCCGTGGTGCTCGACTCGAGCTTCGCGGGCAGCGACTGGGACATGGAGCCTCTCGAGGCCGGCTTCGTGCGCATCGCGGACGGACGGATCGGCGACACGTTCCGCGACTGCGACCTCGACGGCGACGGGACGGTCAGCTGGCCGGGACCCGAGGACGACTGCGCCACCATGTGCGGTGACGACGCGGAGTGCACGGAGCTGACGCAGTACTTCCGCTACGGCCAGTACTCCGTGGTGCTCGACGGCTGCCGGGGCAGCGGCTGTACGGCGGTGTTCGCGGTCTCGAGGGACACCAACCCCTCCTTCTGGGCCGACCATCATGCGGACGAGGTCATCCCGGCCATCACCGGAACGCTGCACCACCTGTACTTCATCAGACCGGAGTGGATCGTGGAGACGGGCTGCTCCGACGATCTCGTCCTGACGGGCACGCCTCTGCCCACCTGGGAGGCCTGCGTTCCTCCGTACGCGCGGGGCGAGCACTACGACAACAACTAGGGGGCCTGGAGCAACATGAACATTCCACGGATAGCGGCGGCGATCGTCGCAGCCGTCCTCACGGCCCCCCATCCCGCCCTGGCCGGCGACTTCATGGACACGCGCATCACGTGGGTGTTCGGCGACGACGACTTCCTGGCTGGCGCGGGCGAGAAGATCCCCGACTCCCCGCTTCCGTCCATCAGCGACCGCGAGGGCTACGAGCTGTTCTTCGACAACCTGGACTCCCGCTACTCCGGCCGCGAGAACCAGACGCACCTCGTCATGTACAAGATGATGCCGGGGTTCATCGCCAACCTCACCACCGAGGCGGCGGTGGTCCTCCAGTTCGACATCTTCGAGGGAGGCTCCGACTTCGGCGACGACGGTACGTACCTCAAGCTCCACTACCACACTGGCTCCATGGACTCGGACGACGGTGTGTCGGTCGTCTTCTTCCCCTTCGACACGGAGAGGCTCCGGCTGGGCTACCTGTGGGACATCTCCTGGGGAGGCGGCGCCATCTTCACCAACAAGAGGCGCTGCTGGTCGCCGGGCGCGAAGGTCGCCTTCCAGCACGGCATCTTCGACGCGTTCGTGGGATTCAAGACCGCGAAGATCTCCATGGTCCAGGAGGAAACCTCCGGGGGCCAGCCGCTCAACGTCCAGGACACCGCCTACGGTTTCCTGGGCGGCGCGGGCGTTGACCTCGCCAACGCCTTCCGGATCGACCTCGGTGCAGGCTATTTCCAGCAGGGCACGTTCGAGTTCAACGGTCTCGTCGGCCGCCCCGTCTACACGGCGGGCTTCTCCCTGCGCCTGGCCTATCACCTCGGCCGGGAGGTCTCCATGCCGGCGGACTACGCCCTGTACCGCAACGAGCCGGACGCCCAGGACCAGCTCGTGCCCGCACCGGTGCTGGAGGGAGGGGAGGAGACGGAGAAGACGAAGGAGTTCTCCCTGCAGATCTCGGCGGAGGGGACGGTCCTCATCCAGCACCTGGCGGATCCGGACTCGTTCGGCTCCACCGTGGTCCAGCCCGCCTACACGGCGGCCCTGCAGTTCCTCATGGCGTACGGCGGCCTGAGCGCGCACGTGACGGGATTCTACCGCTCGACCACCTACATCCTGCACACGGTGCCCGGCTTCTCCCCGTTCTGGGGTCTGCCCAACGCCGTGGACACCAAGGACGAGCTCTTCGCCGCCCTGGGCGTGAGCTACCACTTCGACAGGTCCCACCTCACGCCGAGCCTCATCCTCGGCATCCAGGCGCCGGCGACATACTCGGCCGGGTCCACCACGGTCGTGATCCGCGACGTGAACTCCCGTGACATCCTGCCCACCGGCGAGGCGCGCGAGCCCATCTTCTCCACGCGGGCGAGCCTCAAGTGGGATCTCAGCGAGATGATGTCCATCATGCTCTTCCTCCAGTACTCCCGCGATTACAACCGCACGAGGCTCGTGCGCGACCCGGACGGCACCTTCCGCACCTTTCTCTCGCCGGACGAGCTCGGAGGCGCGCTCGTGGCCCAGGCCCGCTTCTGATCGTGAAGAGCCCGGGAAAAGCGGTCCTGCTCCTGAGCGGAGGAATGGACTCCACCGTCCTGCTCGCGTCCATGCACTGCGACGGGTGGCAGGTCCATGCGCTGACCGCGGCCTATGGCCAGAGGCACGACGTGGAGCTCCTGGCGGCACGGGATCAGGCGAAGATCTGGGAGTGCGCGTCGCACGAGGTGGTGAGCCTGGACGTCTCGCTCTTCCGGTCCGCGCTCACCGATCCGACGGCTGACGTGCCGAAGGACCGTACATCGATCGAGGGCGTTCCGGCGACCTACGTGCCCGCCCGGAACCTCGTTCTGCTCTCCATGGCCGCGGCCCGGGCGGAGAGCCTGTCCTGCGGCCACGTGTTCATCGCGGTCAACGCGGTGGACACCTCCGGGTACCCGGACTGCAGGAAGCCTTTCATCGAGGCCTTCGGCAGGGCCTGCCGGGAGGGCACGCAGGCCGGGATCGAGGTACACGCGCCGCTCGTCGAGATGAGCAAGGCGGACATCGTGCGCCTCGGTACCAAGCTGGGCGTGGACTTCTCGGCCACGCATTCGTGCTACGATCCGGACGCCGGAGGCGGGGCGTGCGGCAGGTGCGACGCGTGCGTGCTCCGCAGGAGGGGATTCGCCGGGGCCGGAATCGTGGATCCCACCCGATACACGGAGGGAGTGAAGTGAGCAGGGCGGCCATCGCATGCGCGGCGTTCCTCGCGGGGTGCGGCGGCGCGACCACGGGGCTGGACGCGAAGCTACCCGCGCACCTCGACGACGCGCCCATCGTGCTCGTCCGCGTGCAGAGCGGCGGCGTCATCGACTGGCAGAAGGAGAGGGACGAGGAGATCGCGCCCCGGCTCGAGGAGTGCCTTTCCACGGCCATCGCCCCCCTCTGCCCGGGGCTGTGCGAGGTCAAGGAGCACGACGGCGAGATCCAGCACCACGTGATCCTGACGGTGGTGACGGCCTACGAGGCGAGCGCGCACTTCATGCACGGCTTCAGGCTCGTGGTGGTCTACGAGGTCTGGGACAGGACCGGCACCACGCGGCTCGCGAGGTTCGTCTACAAGAACGAGCCCCTGGGCAAGGTCATGGCCGTGGAGGGCGCCGACATGGACGCCGTCCTGACCTATGATTCGGTGAAAACGGCCGACAAGCTGTGCGACGACGTGGGGATCGAGGCCGCCGACCTGGCCTCGAAGGGGAAGTAGGGCGCGGTGGCGAAGGCGGGAAAAGCGCTGTGGCAGAGAATCCTGGACATTCCCCTGCGCTTCTTCCTGATGGTCGGGGAGATCACCCTCCTGGGGGTGCGAGCCACGGCGTGGACGATCCGGCCACCCTTCCGGTGGGGGCTCATCCTGCACTCGATGCGCTTCGTGGGCATCGGGTCGCTGTTCATCATCACGCTCACGGGTTTCTTCACCGGAGCCGTCTTTTCCTACCAGTCGAACGAGATCCTCAAGTGGTTCGCCGCGAGCACGCTCGTCGGGAGCCTGGTCTCCGTCTCGCTCGCCCGGGAGCTCGGGCCGGTCCTCGGATGCCTCATGCTCACGAGCCGCGCATGCTCGGCCATGGCCACGGAGCTGGGCACGATGCGCGTGACCGAGCAGATCGACGCCCTCGAGTCCATGGCCGTCAACCCCATCCAGTACCTCGTCGTTCCCCGTCTCATCGCGGGGACCCTCATGGCCCCGGTCCTGTGCATGACGTTCGACGTGTTCGGGATGCTCGGCTGCTACATGGTGGCCGTCAAGGGCCTGCAGGTCGACCCGGGCGCGTTCTGGGAGTACATCCACCAGTTCACGGATCCGGACGACCTCGTGCACGGGATCGTCAAGTCCGTGTTCATGGGGTACGTGTGCTCGCTCATCGCCTGCTACAAGGGCTACACGGCCAGGCGCGGCGCCGCGGGCGTGGGACAGGCCACGAACGAGGCCGTCGTGCTCGCATCGGTGTCCATCTTCGTGATGGACTACTTCCTCACGGTCCTGATGATCACCGCGGGGTTCACGGGATGAGCCGTCCGATCAGATCAGCGTCGTGATCGGCTCGAGGTTGAGGCCGGCGGGGTAGGCGTAGGACGTGTAGCTGCCCAGCCCGAACGAGATCATGCCGAACTCGCCCGTGCCGGTGATCATGTGGGTGCCGCCGGAGACGGGGACCGTGCCGATCTCGCTACCGCCGACCGTGTGCCAGGTCGTCGACACGCTTCCTCCGTCGAGGATAAGTTCGAGACCCGGTGGCCGGACGATCAGCACGAAGTTCTGGCCGTTGGTGTCCGCGTTGTACGAGGTGGGGTTGATGAACGTGTAGTCGGACCGGTACTGCTGGCTGGGCACGAGGACGGTCATCGCGGGGTCCCCCCGCTCCGCGGGCGGATCCGGGTAGTGCTGGCCCAGCAGGAACTGCCCCACCATGATGGCCGACGAGCCGGTCACCTGGAACGGAGTGTCCGCCATGAACTCGACGTACCGGTTGGCGCTGATCACGTCGGTGGAGAATCCGCCCTGGGGAGGCTCGACCGTGATGGTGGTTCCGTCGAAGGCCGCGATCACCCTCACGATGTTGGGATGCGACGTGCCCGTGTCGATCATCGGGGCGCTGACGTAGCTCGTCCCCAGCGTCTGTATCGGCGGGAGCTGCACCTCGAGGTGGTCGCAGGCCTGCGCGTTGTAGGGAACGTAGGCGCAGACGTGTCCTCCGAACACCACCACGGGGTTGTCGGACGTGATCCTCGACCCGGTCATGTCGTGGTCCACCTCGCGGCAGGTGTCGAGGTACTGGCAGGTCCCCGCCGTGCATCCGAGATCCTCGCGGTCGTAGCCAGGACGGCCGCTTGCGCACTCCGGCGTGGGGCTCGCGGCGACGTGGGCCACCTCGCCCCGCTGGAGCACGAAGCTCACCGTTCCGCCCCGGGCCGTCTCCGCGAACCTTCCTCCCTCCTCGGCGGCCGTGTTCCCGGCCACCTGCACCTGCACGTGGGTCTCGCCCGGCACCACGCCCACCACGGCGATGTAGTCGGGCCTGCTGCGCGCGTTCACGATCGGGACTCCTCCCGTCTCGATGACCTGGGAGATGGACAGGGGCACGTACGCAAGTCCCGTGTAGTCGCCGGTGAGGACGTGCTGGGGCAGGAGGAGCGTTGCGTCGTTCGTGTACGAGTAGATCCTGCTGCCTCCGCCCCCGCCTCCTCCTCCTCCCGAGACGCTGTACTCGAAGGGATTGAACTGCGAGACGGTGACCGGCCGGTCGGAGGTCAGCCTGTAGGCCCCGTTTGCCGTGATGACGCTGCTGTCCGAGACACCGAACGATTGGCCGTCCACCCAGGGCAGGGTGATCTCGGCGAGCCCGCCCGCGGCCACCGTCGTGGCGTGCACCTCGCTGCCCCCGCGGGTCACCGTGATGCTCGTCTCCACGTCGTTGGGGTTTCCCACCACCACCCGGTAGTCGAACCTGCTCTCGAGCTCGTCGGTGTTGGCGAGCGGCGTGGGCCAGTACTCGCAACCGACGTAGGAGTTGGTGGACTCGGCGTCGCCACACGGGTCGGCGCAGTAGCCCGTCCCCCCGCAGACAGAGTCCCACTCCGTGCAGTCGCGGCCCCACCACCAGGATTCACCGTCGGGGGCGCAGATCATCGAGACGTTCCCGTCGCACATGCGGCTGCCCGGTCGGCACAGCACGCATCCCAGCTCAGGGTCGCAGGCCTCGGGGCAGACGGTCTCCTCGAGCCGGGTCACGCCGTCGTCGGCGCAGAGGTAGTGGATGTTGCCGTAGCAGGCCCACTGTCCGGGCACGCAGGAGAAGGGAGCGTCGGCGGGCACGTCGGTCGCGTCGTCGTCCGTGGCATCCCCGGGCACGTCGTCACCGGCGTCGGTGTCCGGTGTGGAGAACTCGTGACCGCCGGTGGAGCACGAGATCCCGCCGGCGAGCAGGAACAGTGCAAGTATCGATGAAGTCGACTGTCTCATCACGAGCACGAGGGGTTGACGAGGCCCGGCGTCCCGTAGTCCGTGTCCGTGCTCACCGTGTTGTAGCCGTACGGCGTGGTGTCCGGCGTGAGGCACCACGTGGCCGTGGAGGTGGTCCCGTCGAGGTAGTCGTTGTCCAGCAGGAACGACTGACTCTCGACGGCGCCGCCCGGGATGGAGACGAGCGTGGAGCCCGTGCCTCCCGCGCCGTAATCAACGTGGTGGATGACGCTGCTCGCGTGTCCGATCTCGGCGTAGTCGGTTCCCGTGTTGTTCAGGTTGAAGCTGGCCTGCATGTACAGGAACGAGGGCGTGGCGCCCGACGAAACGCCGTAGTTCTCCCCGGCGTCCGTCGTCCTGCCGAACAGGACGTAGCCACCCGCGACGAGCAGGGTGGGGGAGCTCACGGTGAAGACCGACCCCCCGGCCGCATCGCGCACGTACAGGCCGTTGATGTCGATGTCCACTCCCGAGACGTTGAGCACCTCGACGTACTCTCCCGCGTTGTCGTCCACGGCCGAGGGGTTGGCCATGATCTCGGTGATGAGGAGCGGCGCATCGTCCGGGACCGTGTCCCCGTCCGTGTCGGTGGCCAGATCGAACGAGTCCAGTCCGGGATAGGACCACTCGTCTTCCCCCGTGATGTCGTCGGCGTCGTCGAGCGCATCCTCGCCGTCATCGAGCACGTCCGAGTCGTCGTCCGCGTCCACCGGGGGGTCGTCCACGGCGTCCACCGCGTCGGGCGTGGGTTCGACCAGGGGATCGGCCGCAGGGTCCGAGACGTCCGCCACGTCGGAGACGTGATCCGTGATCACGTCGTCGGCGTCGGCGTCCAGCGTGCTCTTGTCATTGTCCCCGCAGGCCGGGAAGGCCAGCCCGAGACCGAGTGCCATTGCCAGGGTGATGACCGTGTTCATGTTCATGATTCGGTTCTCCTTAGAGTTGGTTGATTCTACGACGTGGAACGACACGAGTTACTAATGGAAATTAAATAAGGTAAACGGTCATCCATGTCATCTTGCTGCGGGAGTGCGTGAGGGGGGTTACTGGCTGAGCGTGGGCCGGTTCGGCATGTTCTCGAACCAGTCGAAGAACCCGTCGAGGTGCGGGCGCTGGTCGTCGGGCAGGTAGTCCAGGTTCACCCCGCGGTCGATGATCTCCCAGAAGTACTGCTCCGTGACGGCGTGCATCTCCCGCTTGATGGAGATGAGCCTCTGCTTGGACTCGCCCGCCATGTCCTCGAAGATCGTCCTGGCCAGGTCCTCCCTGTCCCGGGAGAGGTAGTAGGTGGCGAGCTTGACCTGGGCC
>JAFDER010000307.1 GCA_019310245.1 Deltaproteobacteria bacterium | reverse complement strand
GGACTCATTTGGAAGACCTTTGAGGGGAGGAAATGTCGATCTGAACGGAATGGAGCTCGAAAGAGGGTCTACTTGCCCTTTTTCTTGCCTTTCTTGCCCTTTTTCTTGCCTTTCTTGCCCTTCTTGGCGTCGAGCTTCTCCTGCTCCTCAGCGAGCCTGACCTCCAGGAGCTCAGCGTAGTCGAGCCTCATCTTTCCGATCTCGCTGCGGAAGACCATGTCGCCCTTGAGGACCTCTTTGTCCCCCTCCTCCACCACGGTCAGGACGGCCTTGCCGGTATCGACGTCGATCTTGGTGGCCGTGTACTCGTAGCCCTGCTTCTTCATGTGCTTCACCAAGCCCTTGGGAGTGAGGCTCGACTTCTTGGCCGTGAAGTAGGAGTAGAGCTTGACATGGGCATTGATGGTGTCGTTCGTCACGCTGACCTGGAACAGGGACGGATCCTGCTCCGAGATGGCCTTGTTGATGTTGTCGACGATCTCGATGAACTTCTCGCGCTGGAGCCCGTCGCTGAGGATGTCGTCCCTGCGATCCGAGGCCATGTCGAAGAACTCGAGCCTGGCCTCGTCGCCTTCGCCTTCGATTGTCACGGCGCCCTCGAACTCCTCGAGGCCGTTCACGATCGCGACGAGCGTGCCCTTGCCGTCCGTCTCGTCCCTCAACTTGTACGACACGCCGTTCTCCTTCTCCCAGTCGAGGTAGTCCGCGAGCGAGAAGTCGTTCCCGGCAGGCTCCCACTCCGGCACGAGTCCCATGAATTCGATGATCATCTCCGCGGTCTGGCTCTCGATGATGACCGTGGCCTCCGACTCGCTGCCCTCCGAGATGGCGGCGTTGAGCCGGTCCACGAAAGTCTGTAGCTGCGACGTGTCCTCGGTCGTCTCGGTCTTGCCGGTCTCTCCCGTCCCCTCCGGCTCCTCTGCCGGCGGTTTGGGTCCGCACGCGGTGAGCGTGAGCACGAGCGCCGCGCAGAGCGCGTCTCCGACGAACCGTGTCATATTACTCCTCATGATTCCGGTACTCCTTGTCGTTCGATCCCCACCCTCGCTCAAGCGCCTGATGAAATAGCAAGTATGCCGTGCACGTCAAGTCCCCTTTTGGGATATCTGTCGACTCAGATCCTGATCACGCTCATGGCGACCGCCTCGAGGATGACGACCGGGATCACGATCGCGGCGATGATCAGCCTCCTGGGCGATCCATCGCGATCCGTGATCACGAAGCTCAGGAGGATCGCCTGGATCCAGGCACCCGTGGAGAAGAATCCGGCGAGGGAGGCGGCGCCGACGAAGTGCGCGGCGGGCGTCCAGGGCGGTCCGAGCAGGAGCAGGAGGAGGAAGCCACCGCTCGACGCGCCGAATGCGACCGCAGCCGGCCATCGTCTCTGCTGCCTGCCGAGCAGCCGCAGCCCGAAGGCTGTGTGGAGAAGCCAGCCGATGCCTCCCCCGCACACGATTCCGGTGAGGACGCGGCTCAGGGGCGTGGACGTCCACAGGCCCAGCTGGGCGCCTGTCCACTGGCCGAGGAGCGCCGCGCAGCCCGCCGCGGCGGCCGCTGCCGGGATTGCGAGCGACCTCGAGCCCGAGGGCCGGCCGGCCAGAAGCCCCGCCCACAGACAGATGCCGAGGAAGAGGTAGATGCCGGAGCATCTCGCACACAGGGGCAGAATGACTCCGCCCAGGCTCAGGCTTCTCGACGGGTCCTGGTGGCAGATCCACCAACCCAGGGCCATCTGGACGTCCGATGCACCCATCCGGGGCATGGTAGCATCGCGGGGTGTAAAATTTCCAGGACATCATAATGTATCGTGATTTCAGCTGGTTGCAGGATTTCACGTCGAGGTGTTTTGCTTTCACTAAAATTTTCTTTGATTTTTATCTTGATTTCCGAAATAATATACGACTATTAGATGTCTTCAGAGCAAGGTGAACAGGGTTTTGACCCTGTATTGAGGAGGGTTCCAATGAAGAAAGTACTCATGATGCTTCTGGTCTTCGCACTGCCGATCGCCCTGATCTCGTGCGGCGACGACCCGAAGGACGAGCCGGACGCCGACGGCGAGGTCGATGTGCCGGAGGAGACCGTGGACGAGCCCGTGGTCGATGTGCCGGAAGAGCCCGTGGACGAGCCCGTGGACGAGCCCGTGGAAGACCCGACCGTGGACACGGAGGAGGACACGGAGGAGGACACGGTAGTGGACGCGGAGGAGGACGCGGAGGAGGACGCGGGCGACGACACGGAAGACGAAGGCTAGAGCGCCGTCGATCGTCTTCACGGCCCCGTGGCATCAATCCGCGGGGACATCCCGTATCCATAGCGTCCAGGACCTGTTTTCCGATCACACCTGACCGGACGTGATAAGTGCGTCCTGATCTCCTGTTCTCATGAACGCATGATCATGCTAGCGCGTCTTGATGCGCGCGAGCACATCATCGGTGTGCTCGCCGAGCGCAGGGGTGCGCAGCCTGTCGGCCTGAGGCTTCTCGAGTCCGGTGATGCGCACGTGCGTGGCGCTGCCGTCCCGCTGCTCGAACACCGACCGGGCCGCGTGCTGCGGGTGGGAGAGGACCTCGTCCCGGCCCAGGACCGGCTCCAGGCAGACGTCGTGCTCGCGGGCGAGGCGCTCCCACTCGTCGCCGTCGCGCGAGGCGAAGAGCTCGCGGACCTTCTCGACCGCAGATGGATCGTACTGCAGCCCCATCAGGTCCTCCCGCCCCGCGGCCGTGACGAACTCGACCCAGAACTTGGGCTCGATGGCTCCGAGGGCGAACCAGCGGCCGTCGCGGGAGCTGTAGAGGTTGTACGTGGGGAACAGGCCGTTGAGCAGCATCGTCCGCGGCCCGGGCTCCTCGCCCGGGAAGAGCACGCCCACGAGCTGGAGGGCGTTGGCGAGCACGGCGCCCTCGGTGAGGGAGACGTCGATGAACTTTCCGTGCGAGGTGCGGTCCCTCTCTCGCAGCGCGCCGAGGATCGATATCGCCGCCAGCAGGGCGCCGGTCATGTCAGCGAGCGGGACGCCGCTGAGAGCGAGCTCGCCGCTTCGCGCGCCCGTCATGCCGGGAATGCCCGCGAGTGACTCGTAGTTCACGTCGTGGCCCGCGCGGTCGGCATACGGGCCGCTGGCTCCGTATCCGCTGATCAGGCAGTGGACGATCCGGGGATTTGCCTCCTGGATGCGGTCCCGGCCCAGCCCCAGCCGCTCCATGGCCGAGGGGCGCAGGACCTGCAGGAGGACGTCCGACAGGCTCACGAGTGCGAGGAAGTCGCGCCGGCCTCCATCGGTCTTGAGATCGATCACCGCGCTCTTCTTGCCCCTGTTGAACATCTTGAAATTGGCGCCGATGGGTTCGCCGTCCCTCGAGCCGTAGTGCCTCATCGGATCGCCGTCGGGCGCCTCGACCTTGATCACCTCCGCCCCGAGATCCGAGAGCACGAGGCCGCACAGCGGACCGGGGTAGTAGAAGGCGAGCTCCAGAACGGTGATGTCGTCAAGCGCACTCATGCGGGCATTATACGGGCGATGTGCGGATGACAGAAGGCTCGGGCAGGTGTCAGTGGACGCGCCGATGCGCGGCCGCCCCGGGGACGTCGAAGGCCGCCTGCTCGACGTGACCCACGGGCCGTACGGTCTCGGCCTGCCGCGGTGGCTCCATGGCCTTGCGCATCTGCGCCTCCTCGAGGAGGAGTTTTGCGGCATCGTCGGCGCCCATGTAGCGCGCGAGCACGCTGGGCCTGAGGGCCGCCACGTGGTCCATGGCCAGCCTCGAGAGAGCGAGGTAGGTGTCGGCGTTCTCGGGTCTCTGGCGGATCTTCTCCAGGTCCGCGAGGTCGATGGGATCTCCCACGCTCACGCGGACCTTCTTGCCGGGCACGGGGAACCTCGCTCCCACCGGCATGACGTCCTGCGTGCCGTAGAAGCAGATGGGAACAACGCGTGCCTCGGGAGTGTGGTAGAGCACCTTGCCAACGCCGGGGCGTGCGGGTCTGAGATGCATGTCGCGGCTCCGACCGCCCTCGGGGAAGAAGTGTACCCAGTCCCCGCTGTCGATGCGTACGCAGGCTTCGAGCAGACCCGCCTGGTTGAAGGTCTGGACCTTGCCCGGGCTCATGCCGCGGCCCCATGGCGTGAGGAACGTCTGGATGTAGCGCTCGATGTCGAGCCCGAGCGCCGCCGCCCGCCCGCTCGCCCGCCTCTCCAGCCTCTCGTCGAACCTGTTGAGGAGATCCTGGATGGGATCGCGCTCCAGGCCCTCGTCGCCCCGCTTGTACGCGCGCGAGAGGAAGACCATGTTGGCGCACTCGCTGAAGTAGCGCGTCATGCGCGCACCGAAGCCCTTGCCGTCGGGATTGAAGTTGTTGGCGCAGGCCGTCGAGTACCAGCACTTGCTCTTCTCGGACGGGAAGTGCAGGTTGAGCAGGGCAAGGAACACGAGGGGATCGTCGAACAGGCTCACGTGGTTCGAGACCGTGACGAGTCCCTTGCCCGTTCTCTGCTGCTCCTCTCCCCGGCCTCACGTCTGCCGGAAACGTGCGCCATGCACCATGCACACGAGATGCCACCAATGCCCGAAGGTGGTGTTTCCTCATAATCCCCCATGATATCAGGATGATGCAGGCACTCTCTGCACGTTTCGGAGCGAGAGGTACGACCTCTTGGCGGCGAGTCGCAGCACCCCCTCGTTCATCAAGGAATTCGGGGCGTTGTTCATGGGATGATCAGTCGGTCACGCCGCACGGGGTGCCACCCGGAGTTCGCAGGGCGCACCGAGGGTGGCGGCTATTGGTCGGACCATCCGACGTGAGGCTACCTGTGGAGGTTGCGCGCGGCGACGACCGCGATGCCGGCCTCGGTGAGTGCCCTGGCCGTCCGGTTCAAGGCGTTGTGCTTCTCGATGTAGTTGCGCTGGTGCGCCGGCATGAGGCCCTGGTCCATGACGTCCTTCTTGGGCATGAAGTAGTCGAGGATGTCAGAGGGGTGATCGAGCGTCTTCTCGATCTCGATGTCACCGCCCTCGTGCTTGGCGCTGATGTTCTTCACGTCCGCCGCAACCTCGACGAGCTCGTCCCGCCTGTCGTACGGCTGGACGACGATGGACTTGTAGGTTTCTATGATGTGGTGCTCGAACCGCACGTTGCTCTCGAGGCCGAGAGACTTGCGAATCGAGGCCGACTTCCTGATGGTA
>JAFDER010000306.1 GCA_019310245.1 Deltaproteobacteria bacterium | reverse complement strand
GGCGAGCTGGACGTGTGGACCGACGTGATGCTGGGCTCCGGCACGGTCATCGATCTGGACGACCTGGACGGGCCCAAGGTGGACAAGCACTCCACGGGAGGCGTGGGCGACAAGGTCTCGCTCGTGCTCGCGCCGCTGGCCGCGGCGTGCGGCGTGTACGTGCCGATGATCTCGGGCAGGGGGCTCGGGCACACGGGAGGCACGCTCGACAAGCTCGAGTCCATCCCAGGCATGAGCGTGGACGTGGACGTGGAGGCCTACAGGAGGATCCTCGCTCAGGCGGGCCTCGTGTTCGCGGGCCAGACCGAGAACCTGTGCCCCGCCGACCGCAAGCTCTACGCGCTCAGGGACGTGACCGGCACGGTCGAGTCCATCCCGCTCATCGCCTCGAGCATCATGAGCAAGAAGCTCGCCGAGGGGATCGATGCGCTGGTGCTGGACGTGAAGGTCGGCAGGGGCGCGTTCATGAAGACGCTTGAGGACGCGCGCGACCTGGCCGGGACCATGGTCCGCATCGGCGAGGGCCGCGGCAAGCGCGTCCGGGCCGTGCTCACGAGCATGGACGTGCCGCTCGGTCGCGCCGCGGGCAACAGCGTCGAGGTGCGCGAGAGCGTGGACGTCCTGCGGGGCGAGGGGCCGGAGGACACGAGGAGGATCGTCCTGCACCTGACGGCATGCATGCTGGTGCTGGGCGGCGTGGAGGGCGATCACGGCGAGGCGCTCTCGCGTTGCGAAAAGGCCCTGGACTCGGGCGCGGCACTCGAGAGGCTCATGAAGGTAGTGGAGCTGCAGGGCGGTGACCCGCGAGCGCTGGAGGAACCGGAAAGGCTCCCTCTCGGCGATCACGACCTGGACGTGACGGCGAAGAAGGGCGGGTACGTGACGGGGATGGACGCGATGGCCATCGGCCGCGCCACGGTCGCGCTGGGCGCCGGGAGGCTGCGGTCCGAGGACGACGTGGATCCCGGTGCCGGCGTCATCATGCACAGAAAGCCCGGCGAGGCCGTCGATGCGGGGGAGAGGCTCGCCACTCTGCACGCATCGGACGCGTCGAGGCTCGAGCCCGCCGCGGCCCACGTGGAGGGTGGCTACGATATCGGACCGGAACCGCCGGCCGGGAAGGCCAGACTGATCATGGAGGAGGTCGGATCATGGACAAGATGATGCTGATTGCAGCGGCGGCCGTTGCAGCATGCATGGCCTGCAAGGGCAAGAGCGAAGCGCCCGTGGTCGAGGAGCCTCCGCCATGGGAGTTCCCCGGCGAGGAGGTGGCGCCCGAGGACATCCCCGAGAACGTGGAGGTCGTGATGAACCAGCCGACCATCGAGGGGACGCTGACCGACGAGGCGGCGCGCAGCGCCCTCAGGCCGCAGATCGAGGACCTCGTCAGGTGCTACGAGGTGCGGCTCGCGCGGCACTGCAAGATCAAGGGGCACATGCGCATCTCGATCGACGTCAGCCAGAAGGGCCAGATCCTGGGCATGCAGGTGCTCTCGGACACGACGCGCGACACGAGGCTGGGCGACTGCGTCTCCAAGGTGATCAGGAAGGCGTCATTCGGGGAGACGGACGAGCAGAGCACGATCATCGTCAACTACGCGTTCGATCCACCCGAGAAGATCCGTTGCGAGTGATGACCCTCGCAGATCGCATCAGGGAGGCGGCACGGTTCATCCGGGAGAAGACCACGATCACTCCGCGGGTCGTGGCCGTGCTGGGCTCGGGGCTCGGGGCCTCGGAGCTCGAGATGAAGAGCGGCGTGGTCCTGCCGTACTCATCCATCCCGCACATGCCCTCCGTGTCGATCCCCGGCCACAAGGGCGAGCTCATCATCGGCACGATCGCCGGCACCGCGGCGGCGGTGTTCTCGGGCCGCGTGCACCTCTACGAGGGCTACACGGCTCACGAGGTCACCTTCGGGGTGCGCGTGATGGCCGAGCTCGGGTGCGAGACCCTGCTCGTCACCAACGCTTCGGGATCCACCCGTCCGGAGTTCGACCCGGGCACCCTGGTGCTCATCACGGACCACATCAACCTGACGGGCGAGGATCCCACCCGCGGCGCCGAGGCCACGGAGCTCGGCACGCGCTTCCTCGGGCTCACGGACGCCTACGATCCGGGCCTGAGATTCCTCGCCCACAGGGCCGCGCGCGAGGAGTCGATCCGGCTCGCGGAGGGCGTCTACGCCGCGTCCAGGGGTCCGTGCTACGAGACGCCG
The DNA here is from genome assembly GCA_019310245.1 of Deltaproteobacteria bacterium. GTDB lineage: Bacteria > Myxococcota_A > Polyangia > DRWM01 > DRWM01 > JAFDER01. The sequence goes on along the minus strand of JAFDER010000306.1, from coordinate 5,772 downwards.
GCCGAGGTGCAGATGCTCTCCTCCATGGGCGCCGATCTCGTGGGGATGAGCACGGCGCTGGAGACGATCGCCGCGCGCCACGGCGGCATGCGCGTGGCGGGCATCTCGTGCGTCACGAACCTCGCCGCGGGGATCGAGGGCTCGAGCCCGGATCACGAGGAGGTCAAGCTCGTGGCGGGCGAGGCCTCGGGCAAGCTGGCCCGGCTGTTCAGGAGCTTCGTCAAGCTCCTCGGGGAGACCTCGTCGTGAAGGGCTGGCTCGTCGAGAAGGCCCGCGAGGCGCGCAAGAACGCCTACGCGCCCTACTCCGGATACTGCGTCGGGGCCGCCATCGCGACGTCCGGCACCGATCCCGCGACGTTCACGGGCGTGAACGTGGAGAACGCCTCCTACGGGGCCACGGTGTGCGCCGAGCGCGTGGCCCTGCACGCGGCGATCGCGGCAGGACACCGCGACTTCAGCGCCATCGCGGTCGTCACGCCCGGCCCCGAGGCCGCCCCGCCCTGCGGCCTGTGCCTGCAGGTCCTCTCCGAGTTCTGCGACGATCTCGTCATCTACCTCGCCACGGCCGACGGCGCAGAGGTGAGGGAGACGAGCCTGCAGGAGCTCCTGCCGACGCGATTCTCTCTGTAGGGGTCAGACCCCGGGTCGGTTGCGTGGTGCTCGGTCAGCTGTCGTATTAGGGTGGGAAGTCGGAGAGGATCAGGCGATGCAGCCCGTCTCGTCGTAGGCGGTGCAGTCGGGCTGGCAGGCGAGGTCGCCGCCGGTGTAGCCGAGGCCCTCGCAGGTCTCGCCGGCGAGCGCGTCGCGGTCGCACAGCTCGTCGGCGGTCAGGCCATCCGAGATGCCCTCGATGATGCCGTTGCCGCAGCCTCCGACGCAGGCCGAGTAGTCCCAGTCGCACTCCGTGGTCTCGCCCACGGCCGTGCAGGCCAGGTCGCCGCTGAGGAAACTCTCGTCCACGCAGGTGTCCGTGAAGGTCACGCCCGGCTCGCAGTCCTCGGACCCCTCGAGCACGTCATTGCCGCACACGTAGTCGATGCACGTGCTCTCGTCGAACCGGCAGGGCACGTGGCGTCGGAGCCGAAGCAGGCGAGGTCGCCCTCGTCGTGGCCCAGGGTCATGCACGTCTCGTCGTCGCGCATGATGGTGCCGTCGCACTGCTCGAGGCCCTCGAGCACGTCGTTACCGCACACCCATGTGATGCACCCGGACTCGTCATACATGCAATTCACACAGGCGAGGTCTCCCGCGTTGTAGCCCAGATCGATGCAGTCGTCGTCCATGGCCACGTCTGGCTCGCAGTCCTCGGACCCCTCGACCGTGCCATCGGCGCACACCGGGTCGCGGCAGCCCGAGGCGTCGAAGCCCGAGCAGTCCTCGAGGCAGGTCACCTCGCCCAGCTCGAAGCCCTCGATCGTGCAGTTCTGGCCGCGTATGTCCGAGCCGTCGCACGGCTCCTCGTGGTCGAGGCCCTGCGCGGCGCCCTCTGCCGTGTTGTTGCCGCAGCCGCCCGTGCAGAAGGTCAGGTCGTAGCCCAGGCAGTCGGGGTTGCAGCCCAGGGTCCCGCCCAGGAAGTCGAAGGTCTGGCACGTCGAGCCGCCCAGCGCCGTACCGTCGCACGTCTCGCTCGAGTGCTTCTTGCCGTCCCCGCACTCGGCCTTCGGGTCCTCCTTGCAGCCTGCGGTCGCGATGAGAGCCGCGGTCATCACCACGGCCAGTATGTGTCGATGCATGGCCAACCTCCCTGAAATGAAAGCAATACGCCTAGCCGGCGTGCTCACTAGTCTTGTAGCACAAGCCGGGGCCAGATCAAATTCCAGACTTCGTCGGTGCGTTTCATGGTCCCGAAACCGTTCGTTTCTCCGGTTGATCGTGCAGGTTGCCCTTGCTACGCTCCTGACTCCCCGGAGGTGATTCATGGCAGAGAAACGCATCCTCGTCACGGGAGCCGTCGGTCAGATCGGCTCCGAGCTCACGATGGCCCTGCGAGAGCGCCACGGCGGCGACAGCGTGGTCGCGGCAGGGCGCAAGACGAAGCCCAGGCCCGAGCTGCGCGACTCCGGGCCGTTCGAGTTCGCGGACGTGACCGACCGCGAGGTCCTCGACGGCGTGATCAAGAAGTACGACATCGGCACCATCTACCACATGGCCGCCATCCTCTCGGCCGTGGGAGAGGAGAAGCCGCTCCTGTGCTGGAACGTGAACATGAACGGTCTGCACACCGTGCTCGAGGCGGCGCGCGAGCACTCGCTCGAGAAGGTGATCTGCCCCAGCTCCATCGCGGCGTTCGGACCCGAGACCCCGCGCGACAACACTCCACAGGAGACGGTGCTCAGGCCCACGACGATGTACGGGGTGACGAAGGTCGCGGGCGAGCTCTTGTGCGACTACTACGTGCGCCGGTTCGACGTGGACGTGCGGGGGCTGCGTTACCCGGGGATCATCTCCTCGGAGACCCTGCCGGGAGGCGGGACCACCGACTACGCCGTGGCCATCTACTACGAGGCCATCGACAAGGGCAAGTACACATGCTTCGTGCGCGAGGACACGGCTCTGCCGATGATGTACATGCCCGACTGCATCAAGGCCACGCTGGACCTGACCGATGCGGACTTCTCGAAGCTCAAGCACCACTCGGACTTCAACGTGGGGGCCTTCTCCTTCACGGCCGGTGAGCTCGCCGCCGAGATCAGGAAGCACATCCCCGAGCTGGAGGTCACGTACGAGCCGGACTCCCGCCAGAAGATCGCCGATTCCTGGCCGCGCTCGCTCGACGACTCGGCCGCGCGCGAGGAGTGGGGATGGGAGCCCGGGTACGATCTTGCCACGATGACGCAGGACATGCTCGAGAAGCTGCGCAAGAGGCACGCAGAGGGCAAGCTCTACCAGTAGAGGCTAGCGGCGCCTCCTCCGCACGGGCGCCCTGAGATCCGAGGCGGGGACGCGCGCCACGAGCGATCCCAGGACCACCTTGGCCTGGCCGCGTTTGTCGATCTCCTGCACCACGCCCCACTTGCCGCTCAGCACGCCGGAGCCGATCTCGACGCGGACGCCCGGCTTGACCTCGAACGGTCCATCGTCATGTACGACGCGCTGGCGACGGGCGGGGCGCTCCCTCGCGGGCCGATCCTCGACGACCGGAGGCTTCTCCACAACCGGAGGCTTCTCCGCAACCGGAGGCTTCTCCGCAACCGGAGGCTGCGCCTTCCGCTCGGCGGCGCGTCTGGCTTCCTCGCGCTCCATGGCCTCGCGCTGCGCCTCCTGCTCGGTGGCCCGGCGGGCCGCGGCGCGGCGGACCTCCTCGCGGTAGACCTGGTGCTCGAGCTTCCCGGCGCGCTCCTCCTCGAAGCGGCGGGCCTGCTCCTCGCGCCTCTCGCGCTGCCGGGTCTCGAAGGCCTCGCGCTCCCGTCTGTGCTCCGCGGCCACGGCCTTCTTCTTCTCGTCGATGGCCTGCGTTCGCTCGGAAAGCGAGATGAAGTCCTCCTCCTCGCTCCAGGACGCCGCGTCGTAGATGGGCGAGAGCAGCATGAACACCACCGAGGCGACGTCCATGATGTCCATCCCGAGTTCCTCGCAGCTCGCGGGATCCACGACCAGGCCGCACGACAGCAGGCCCTCGCTCTCGCGGAATGCGGCGATCACCTCGTCGAGCCTGGCGCCGTCCATGTCGGCCACCGGAAAGGCCGGGCCTCCCTCCAGGCCGAAGGTGTACTCCTCCGGCAGCCCGGAGAAGAGATCGACGAAGGCCTCCTTCTCGTCCTCCTGCTCGAGCCGGGCCAGGAAGTTGTCCCTGTCCACCCACGCGCGCCAGTGGAGCTTGACGGCGATCTCGAATCCGCTTCCCGACACGCCGAGGCTCAGGAAGGCGTACTTGAAGAAGGGCGTGGGGTCCATGAGCGTGGAGGCGAGGGAGCGGTCGTGGTCCACGAGCCTCTCGACGTCCTCGCGCTCCTGCTTGCCCCTCGAGAAGAAGATGTACTGCCTGTCCACAACCTTCTTGTTCCACAGGGAGGGATGGTGGTCGCTGGCCAGGACGTCGAACGTGCGGCCCGAGGCGACGAGCTGATCGAGGAGCCGCGCCGAGGCGGCGAGCAGACCCTCCTTCACCTCGAGCCTCACGCGGGAGTAGACGTTGCTCCTGCTCTTCGGCTCGAGATAGTTCTCGAGGTGAGCCTCCCGTATCCCTTCGAACTCCATGGCAAGGCCATTCTAGCCGTGCGCGGGAACAAGGCAAGCTCCACGGGGGCGCGGCCCGCTTTGTTGACACATCAGCGTAACGTGGCCTAGACTTGCGTAACAACGGCGGAAAAGGCAATGACCGAGCTGAAACTCGACCCCGAAGGTTACTTCACGTTCGATCTGGGTGGCGGGAACATGCGCTACAAAGAGGGTGGACGCCTGCTCGCCTATCCTCTCGCGGCCATGCGGAAGCTGCTGTCCACGTCCCTGGGCGACATCCAGAAGACGCTCCCCTACACGATCGGACTGCACATGGGACAGGAGTGTGGCGCAAGGGTGATCGAGGCCCTCGGCGACGACTTCCTGGAAGGCGACGCCGTGCCCGAGGACTTCCTCGCGCACCTCAACGCCGTGTTCGCGCTTCACGGGCTGGGTATGGCCTCGATGGAATCGTGGGGCGACCTGCTCCTGTTCAGGTGGGAGATCGATGAGGACGCCGACATCCACGTCTACGAGTTCCAGGAGGGTGTGCTCGCAGGGGTGCTGAGCCGCGTCACGGGCGAGGCCTTCGAGGCCGCGTCGGTCGACGACAACGGTGCAGGCATGCGCTTCGTGGCCGGCAACGCGGCCATGGTGGACTGGACGAAGCTTTGGATGGGGGAGGGCTGCGGTCTCGGCGAGATCGTCGACCGCCTCCACGCCGGACGGCATCTAGAGGGCGAGATTCAGGCGGAGTGAGGACATGTCGTTGAGCAACGAGGAACGGATCGAGAAGCTCGAGGAGCTTCTCTCGAAGGTCGAGGGCCGCAGGGATCGCGACGCCGCGCCGGCCGCCGAGCCCGAGCACGTCTCGGGGCCCGAGTTCCTGGACCTGTCGGAGTCCGATGACGTCATCGAGCTCACGGACGAGGACGAGCTCGTCTCGATCGACGACGAGGCAGGGGAGGAGGTCGTCGTCGAGGCCAGCGAGCCCGGTGACGTCATTCCCATGATCCCGGAGGAGTTCGAGGAGGCTGCTCCCGAGGTCGAGATCGTCGCCGAGCCTGAAGAGCCTCCGGAGGTCGAGATCTCCGCCGAGCCCGAGGCGCCCATGGAGCTGGAGCCGCTGGCCCCGGTCGAGCCGGGATACGTGACGCCGGAAGCCCTTGCCGCGGAGCCCGTGGAGCCCATCGACGTCCTGCCTCCCGGTGCACCCGAGATCAGGCCGGTCGAGCCGAGGCTGGGACCCGACGAGTCCGAGGAGATCACCCTGGAGCTGCATCCCACCGAGCCCGCGGAGAAGCTGCCGCCGCCGACCCTGGCCATGCCCGTGGTCCCGGAGCCGGTCGAACCCGAGCCGGTGCCCAGCGAGCCGCCGCCCACCACGCCGCAGCCCGTCGTCCCGGAACCCGCTGTGCTGACGCGGATCGAAATGGAGGCCGCGCCGGACATGGAGGGCGCCCATCCTGCGGCATTCGAGGGCGAGCTCCCGGTGGACAAGCCGCGCACGATCGGCGAGTTCCTGCGCGCCGCGTTCCGCGTGGGCGAGAAGTAGTCCCTGCCTCTCAGGTCCGCTTCGCGTGCAGCCTCATGTGGCCGCGCTGGATGCCCT
>JAFDER010000677.1:1870-2953 GCA_019310245.1 Deltaproteobacteria bacterium | reverse complement strand
TGCTTGTTGCCCTTGAAGCGGATCTTCGTCACCCTCACGCGTGGCCCCTCGTCGACGACGAAGCGATAGACGAGCAGGCTGCCATCCTCGGCGAGCTTCTGCTGGGCGATGACGCTGGCGTCGAGGAATCCGAGGATCTGGTAGTGCTCGACGAGGCGCAGGGCCATCTCCTCGACGAAGCCGGCATTGAGGGGCAGGAACCTCTGCGGCTCGAGCACCTGGAGCGCGTCCTCGTCGCGCAGGTGCTCGTTTCCCTCGATGACGAAGCGCAGGAGCGGGCCGGCCTTGACGGGGATGTGCAGGGTCAGCTTCCCCGCCTCGTCGGTCTTCGGCTCCACGGGGCCGGCCTCGGCGTTGAGGTACCCCGCATCGTGGAGCTTGGCCTCGATCGCCTCCAGCCCCTTTTTCAGCTTGAGCTGGTCGTAGATGTCCCCGTCCCGGAGCCCGAGGGCGTTGCGCAGCTCGAAGAGGGGAACGGGCCCGTCGAGCGGGTCGTCGGCCGCATAGCCCAGATCGAGATCGTGGATGCGGTAGGGGATCCCCTCGATCACCGTGATGGCCAGCTTCACCTCGTCCAGCTCCTCGAGCGTCTCGATCTCGAGGAGGAAGCTCGCGTGGGGAAACCCCCTCAGGGCGTACTCCTTGTGCAGGGTGTCCTCGAAGATGGCGAGCGTGTCGGGATACAGCTCCATGTCGGGCCTGTACCCGATGAGATGGAGGATCTTCTTCTTCATGAGCTTCTTGTTGCCCTTGATGGACACGGACTGGAACCTGAGCCTGTGCGTGTAGCTGACCGTCATGAGGACGGAGCCGTCGGGCAGATCGTCGGCAAGGACGGTCACCTCGGCAACCTTCCCGGTGAGCCACATCCTCTCGATCATGCGCGACACGAGCTCGTGAGAGACCTGAGCGCCCTGGGCGATGTCGAAGAACTGGAAGGGGTCCTCCACGTCCTCCATGGGCGGATCGAACTCGACCTGACCCACGGGCCGACCCAGAAACGACTGAACGGCGGCCTCCTCGTAGAGGTCGATGTCCTCTCCCGCGCCCGCAGCCGGCAACGCAAGGATCGCCACCGCGCAG
>JAFDER010000677.1:0-1857 GCA_019310245.1 Deltaproteobacteria bacterium | reverse complement strand
CCCACAGCCAGCCGCGCATCACTGCGGATTCTATGGGATCAGGGGGGGAGAGATCCACCTCTTGCGAGATCAGTAGGAGCAGGCGTTGCCGATGCACTGGAGGCCGGACTGGCAGTCCGCGTTGGCATTGCACACGCCTCCGGCGCCCGACAGGGGCCTGCAGGCGCCCACGATGCAGTAGTTTGGCGGGTTGCAGTCCGCATCGTCCGAGCAGGCGGTCCCGGTCGTCGACTTCTTGCACGTCCCCTGCAGGCATGTGTGGCCTGCCTGGCAGTCCTGGCTGATGGCGCACATGCCCCCCTCGAACTGGAGCGGCCTGCACTGGCCCAGGATGCAGTACTCGGGATTCACGCAGTTCTCGTCCGAGGAGCACGCCGTGCCGCTCGCCGGGGGAACCGGCGCGGGGGCCGGAGCCGGTCCGGGCTGTCCCGCCACGGCGCAGAAGCCGTTCGAGCAGACGTACGGGGAGAAGCAGTCCACGTCGATGGAGCAGGAGTCGCCCGGGTTGCCGAGCGGCCGGCAGGTCTGCTGGATGCAGAACAGGGGAGGCGAGCACTGCTCATCGCCGGTACAGGGGGTCCCGAGGGCAGTGCCCCCCGACGCCTGTGAGCACTTGCCGGTCGAGCAGAGGTACGGGGCGTTGCAATCGTAGTCGTACTGGCACCCGTCGCCGATATTGCCGAGGTAGTAACAGGAGCCCAGGATGCAGTAGAGGGGCGCCTGGCAGCTGTCGTCGCTCGAGCAGGGCGTCCCGAACACGGTGCTCTTGGCCGCGGCCTGCGAGCAGGCCCCGCCCTGGCAGGCCAGGGGCTGCTTGCAGTCGTAGTCGAAGGAGCACTGCGCCCCCGCGTCGCCGAGCGAGCGGCACCCGCCGAGGATGCAGTAGAGGGGCGGCACGCACTGCGCGTCGCTCGCACAGGTCGCGCCCTGGGAGCTCTGGGCCTGCACGTTCGCGGGAACGGGCGTCATGCCCGACGGCTCGCACCCGTCCATCTCGCCGATCAGGAGCTCGAGCTTCGTCATGAACATGTGCGAGTCGACCGTCCCGCTCTGCAGGCCGAGCGACAGGATCCGCAGCTTCTTGTGCGTGCTCCTCAGGCACGCCTTGGCACCGTTGTACTGGTCGTTCGTCATGGCGCCGTTCGCCCAGTCCATGCACAGGTCGTGGCCCATGTTGTTGAAGTCCTGCTGGAGCTGATCCAGCTCGACCTTGAACGCCTGCATCTGCTCCACCTTGACCTTGCCCTTGCCCATCTCCACGCCCTTCCAGGACGCCTCCCCGGCCAGCCCGGCGCCGCTGCTCGCCTCCGCCCTTCCAGGACGCCTCCCCGGCCAGCCCGGCGCCGCTGCTCGCCTCCTGGGTCAGGATGAGCTCGCACCGCCCGTTGCCGCTGATCGGCGTCCTGGGACCGCCGCATGCCGCGAGCCACGCGGCGGCGGCCGTCACGAGGACAACACGCTGATATTCTCTTCCAGTGCTGGTCATCTTTTCCCTCCTCTTCGGGAACACCGTGAATACCATGCAGATCTGATTGAATCAAACGCTAAACGGCCTGCGTCCCGAGCATCGAGAGCTCGCGCGCGACGCGGGACCAGCTGCCGAGGCGGAGAAACGCCATCCCGGCCGCCATGGCACCCTGCCCGTCCATGTCGTCCCGATCACCGACCACGAGGACCTGGTCCGGCTCGAGGCCCAGGTTCCGAGCCGACATGAGGAAGGGCAGCGGCGAGGGCTTCAACGCACCCGCATCCTCGGCCGAGGCCAGGTCGTCGAAGAGCGTGACGGGCAGGCGGAGCGCCTCGACGCGCTCGGCCACGCGGCCGTAGTCGGAGAGCACGGCGGTCTTGAGCCCGCGA
>JAFDER010000305.1 GCA_019310245.1 Deltaproteobacteria bacterium | reverse complement strand
AAGCCCACCTCTCCCGGGATCACCAAGCTCAAGTCGCTGGGCAAGGAGTGAGACCGGGATCGATCAGCGCAGGCCGCGCACCTTCTCGACGAGTCTGAGGTAGTACGCGCCCGCCCGGCCCGCGAGCCGGCCGGCCCAGTCATCGCCCAGGTCCATGCCCTCGCCGTCGGGGATCTTCACGTCCGGCCCGTACATGTCCGTCATCATCTTCAGGACAGCCTTCCTGATCATGCCGCGCAGGGGCACGTGGGAGATCATCCCGTACATGGCCGCTCCGCCCCTGGTGGCGAGCTCGGGGTCCGCCTTGACGGTCTCGACGCTGGAGCGGAGGTCGGCGAGGTACTCGTCGACCACGTCGGCGTGCAGGGGCGTGACCATGGCGTGCAGGGCGTCGGGCTTCTGGAGGCGGTCGATGTGCCAGCCCTTCTTCTCCATCTGGTCGCCGACGGCGAAGATGTTCAGGCCGGGGGAGCGCGATCGGTAGGACAGCAGGCACATGTGCGGCCTGCCGATGATCTCCAGCTCCGGGATGGAGCTCACGCCGTCGATGATCAGGTGCGTGGCGCGCATGACCTTCTCGGCCTGGGCCATGTACCCGTCGTGGCCGAGTGTCTGCATCGCGGCCCAGGCCGCGGCGACGGCGCCGCCGGGGCGCGTGCCCAGCATGGCCGCGGAGGCGAAGATGCCGCCGGGCCAGTCGGTGTGCACGAACATCTGGTGCTCGAGGTTGTCCATGGAGCGGTAGAGGATCGCGGAGGCTCCCTTGGCGGCGTAGCCGTACTTGTGCACGTCTGCGGAGATCGAGCTCACGCCGGGCAGCCTGAAGTCCCAGGGGGGGACCTCGTGGCCCAGCTTCTCGACGAAGGGCAGGAGGTAGCCTCCCACGCAGGCGTCCACGTGCAGGGGGATCTTCTTCTCGAGGGCGATCTCCGAGAGCCCCGTGATGGGGTCCACGATCCCGTGCGGGTATTCCGGGGCCGATCCGAGGATCATGACCGTGCTGAGGCCCACGAGCTTCCTGACGGCGCGCACGTCCACCCGGTGCTCGGAGTCCAGGGGGGCGTGGACCGGCTTCACGTCGAAGTACTTCGCCCCCTTCTCCCAGGCCACGTGGGCGGTCTCCGGGATGACCATCTCCGGCCTGAGGATCCAGGGCTTCCGGGCCCGGGCCAGATCCCTGTAGGTCTTGACGGCCAGGAGGCAGCTCTCCGTGCCGCCCGAGGTCATCGTGCCGACCACGTTCCCGTCGCCGTGCATCAGATCCGCGGTCATGGAGATGACCTCGGACTCGAGGCGCTTGAGGCTCCTGAAGGCCATGGGGTTGAGCCCGTTGGCCGAGAAGAACCTCGCGTATGCTTGCTGAAGGAAGCGCGTGTGCTCCTCGCCCAGGTAGTAGACCAGGCTCCAGGTGCGCAGCTTCCTGTAGTCGGGGTCCTCGGACCCGAACGCGCTCAGGGCCTCGAGGACCTCCTGCTGGTCTCGTCCCTTCTCGGGCAGTGTCGCTCGCATGTGCTCTCCGCTGCTCATCTCATCCTCCCAGGCCGCGCAGCAGGTAGGCAAGGGAGATCCCGATGTAGTTTCCGACGGCGTAGCCGATGATGCCCGTCGTCAGGCCGGACAGGACGATGGTCCTGTTGCCCAGCGCCCCGGCCACCACGGGCACGAAGGGCGGCGAGCAGATGGCCGAGACGGACGTGATGATGAACGTGTCCGCGTCGACCTTGAAGATCCAGCACAGCCCCGCGTGGATGGTCATGGAGCCGAAGATGGCCAGGAGCACGTACAGGAGCAGCGAGACGTCCAGGTCCACCACCATGGAGGCCTTGGCCATCGAGCCCACCACGAAGCAGAAGATGTAGATGACGTACATGCCCAGCTGGAACGTCCTGTCGATGCGGCGCACGTACCCGATGAGCGAGCAGAGGATGGCAAGCGTGGTGATGCCGAGGATCGTGATCGTGGTCGACATGCTCTCCGGGAAGGCCTTCGAGACGAGCAGGGAGCCTCCCACCACGGAGGCCGAGAGGAGCAGGGCGCCGAGCAGGCGCAGGAGGGTTCTCGGTGCGAACATCCCCGCGTAGGCCTTGATGTCCTCGGCCCCGGGCGAGCCGTCTTCGCCCTTCGTGCCCGCCGTCGCCCGGAATCGCGGCAGGAACCGGAGGAACAGCCTCTGCGCGAACGTGACGCAGAAGATGATGTAGAAGATGGAGATCACGGTGTCGTAGGTGTGCACCACGATGAACTGGGCCGGGTCCACGTCGAGCGCCGCCTTGATGGCGGCCATGTTCGGCGTGCCGCCCGTGTACACGCCGGTGACGAGCCCCGCCACCTTCCAGGAGTCCGGCACGCTCGTGCGGATGAGGACGAAGGCGCACGAGGCGACGGCGACGATGGACAGCACGGCCAGCAGCATCGAGATCAGGGCCTTGCCGGCCATGCGGGGCCACTGCCTGACGTCCATCGAGAACAGGAGCAGGGGCAGGGCGACGGCCACGCTCACCTCGGAGACGGTTTCCTGGACGGAGAACGCCTCCTCGGGGATCACCCCCACGTTGCCCAGCGTGATGCCGGCCGCGTAGCAGATGACCACGGCCCCGATCTTGTTCGCCAGCGGGAACCGGTAGCACAGGAAGATGATGAGGGCCGGGACCAGGATGTAGATGGTGATCAGGACGGGGATGGGCATGCGGGTGGGATTGTCTCCGGAGAGCTACGGCAGGACGAGAGGTCCCTGCGTCACGGCGTCGGAGGTCTCGGCCGGGCTGAGGGTGCCGGTGATCGAGACGCTCTGGCCGTTGATGCGGATGCGTCCGCAGCCTCCTCCTCCTCCTCCTCCGAAGGCCGTGGAGCAGTCGGGGGCGCCCGATCCGGTGTCGCCGCCTCCGCCGTTGCCGTCGCCTCCGTTGCAGTTGTCGGCTCCGGTGCTCGTGCCTCCACCGGCCGCGGTGTCCGATCCGGCGTTGCCCCTGTCGCCGTACATGCTCCACTCCTCGGCATCCGTGTCGCCGAGGTATCCGCCCGCGGCTCCGGCGCCGCCGTTCACGGACAGGTTGCCCTGGATCTCCACGATCGGCGCCTCGAGCAGGATCGATCCGCCGCTGCCTCCGCCACCTCCGCCGAACGGGTTGGTCCCGTCGTAGGACGGGAAGCCGCCGCAGCCCGAGGCGTCGACCCAGCCGGTCGCGGCGATGGTCAGCGTGCCGCCCGAGACGATCTCGACAGCCCCACCGGAGCGGCCTCCGCGAGAGCCTCGCGCGGCGTCTCCCTCGGGCCCGCCGCTGTATCCGCCACCCGCGCCGCCGTGGAGGGGGATGAGCTCGGACGTGCCGTACGTGGTGCCTCCCGCGCCTCCCAGGCTTCCGACGCCCGATCCCGCGCCCCCCGTGCCTCCGTAGCCGCCTCCTCCTCCTCCGCCGTAGTCGGCGCCCGAGCCGGTGCCCTGCGCACCCGCGCCGTCCTCCTCGCCGCTATCGCCGGCGTCGGCGTAGGTCGGGCCCACGTCCCAGATGCAGCTCGCCTTGACCCCGCCCTCGATGACCGAGTCCTCCTCGGACATGATGACGAGCGGGTAGGGGCCCACCACGCCGATGGTGAAGTTTGCGGGGATGTCGAACTTCTGGAACGAGAACACGCCCATGCGCGATGCGCCGTCGGGCTGGGTCTGGAACTCGAAGGCGATGCCCGTGGCCGCGTCCAAGCCGAAGACCGCATCGCGCACCTCCACGGCCACCTCCCACGGCGTCGGCTCAGCGACGTAGATCGAGATCCGGCCGTTTTCCGTGTTGAAGCCGATCCAGTGATCGCCCGGGATGTCGATGGCGGGTCCGGCCCAGTGCTCCTCGCGCGCCTCGCCGGAGAAGAGCATGTCCATGTCGGGGATGTTGCTGATCGACCACTCCGTGCAGTGCGGATCCGGATCGGAGACACACCCCACGGGGCAGGCCACGAGCTCGAATCCCGACCCGTCGGAGTTGCAGCGACGGAGCGTGTCTCCGTCATCCAAGCACTCCTCCCCCTCACCTGGCGTGCAGGCACCCTCTCCCGAGACGTCCGTCGCATCGACCGTGGTGTCGGTGATGACGTCGTCTTCGGCATCGTCGTTCGTCTTGATGTTGCCGCTGCACGCACCCGCGAGAAGGGCGGCAAGAGTGATTGCTATGAGTCTGTTCATCGCTGACCTCGCTTGGCTTGGGGTTGTCACACTATAGCACAGATATTCGCGGCGCTTGCCCCTGCGCGGAGCCGGGGCTACACTCCTTTTGGGAGAGGAAACATGAAGGGAATACCCGTACTTATCCTGTCATTGCTGGCCGCGGGTGGGGTGCTGCTCCAGGCCGGTGACAAGGGGACGCGCAAGACGCTCGACCGGGTGGGGTTCTGCACCACTCCCGCGCAGATCGAGGCCATCGTCGAGCAGGCCAAGAAGAAGGAGAAGAACGAGCTGTCGAAGACCACCCAGCGCGTCCAGAAGGTCAAGGCCATCGCGGCCATCGCCCCGCACGACGACCACCTGTACGCGGGCAGGATCTACCTTGCGAAGGACGTCCTCGTCCTGTACGAGTACGACTCGGGGGAAGCCCCCTACGGGCCCGTGAAGGTGGATCACGCGCTCCGGGATCACATCACAAAGAAGCCGAACAAGAAGTACCACGTGATCTCCAGCGCGGCCCACGCGCAGGAGCCCTCCATCGAGGCCATGATCCCGTTCCTCCAGCACGAGAATCCCTACGTGAAGATCGTGCCGATCATGGTCACCGAGATGAGCTTCGAGAAGATGAACACCGTGGCCGCGGCCCTGGGAAAGATCCTGACCACCTACATCCAGGACAACAAGCTGACCCCCGGAGACGACATCTCCTTCCTCATCTCGGCGGACACGGTGCACTACGGGTCCGACTTCGGGTACAGCCCCTTCGGCCTGGACGCCGGGGCGCACGACCAGGCGCGCAAGCAGGACATCGAGATCGGCAAGAAGATGCTCTCGAAGACGGTCACCAAGTCGAAGATCAAGGACTTCACCGAGAAGGTCTGGGGCGAGGAGATCCCCTGGTGCGGCCGCTACTCGATCCCGTTCGGCCTGCTCGCCGTGCAGAAGACCGTGAAGTACGCCACGGGCAACAAGATCGTCGGCGTGCCCATGCGCTACTCGGACTCGTACACGCTGGGCGTCCTGCCCGTGTTCAAGGCGGGCATCGGCATCACGGCGCCGTTCTCGCTGGAGCACTGGGTGGGGTACTGGTCGATCGTCTACGGCACGCCCCAGGGGTAGGAGCGGGCTGCCCTTCGACGGGCTCAGGGCAGCGGCATGAGGTTCGCGTGCTCGATCTTGATGCACTTCGACATCACGACCTCGAGCCCCGCCTGGCGAGCCCTGTCGGCGGACTCGTTGTGCGCGAGGCCGAGCTGCATCCACACGGCCTTCGCCTTCTTCGCGATGGCCGCGTCCACGATGGCGGGGATGAACTCGACCTTGCGGAAGATGTCCACGATGTCCACGTCGTGCGGGATGGAGGCGAGGTCCGGGTAGGACGTCTGGCCCAGGATCTCGGTCTCGCGCGGGTTGACGGGCACCACGGTGTAGCCGTGGTCGATGAGATAGCTGGCCACGCGGTGCGAGTCGCGCTCCGGGTTGGACGAGAGCCCCACGACGGCGATCACCTTCGAGCGCTCGAGGAGCGACTCGATCTCGCTGGAGACGGGGTTGGAGGCGGGGAACTCGCAGGCGTCGTCGGTCATTCGCCCGTCACGAGGAGCTTGTTGCCGCCGTCGATCGCCACGAACTTGCCGTCGCCGCGGGCCACGCGCTCGTCGATCCAGGCCTGGGGATCGGCGCAGTGCTCGAACCCGCCCTGCTTGAGCACATCCGCCGGAAGCTCGCCGTAGATCCAGATGCGGATCTTGTCGCGCTTGAACAGGCGCAGGACGCGCCAGGTCTTCCACAGGTAGAGCTTGAAGTTGTCGTGGATCTCCTGGTAGCACTTCTCGAGCGGCCAGTCCTGCATCCTCGCGAGGTTGTCCCAGAACAGGGCCTTGCTCTTGCCGTCGGGCGCCAAACCCTTGACGTCGGGATCCATGCCCGGCCGGCCGTTGCACGGCCCGTAGACGAGCGCCTCTCCACCCTCCTGGATCGCACCCAGCAGCGCCATGTCGAAGCAGTTCTGCACGCCGTAGAGGGCCGTGCAGGCGGGAGGTCCGCCGGGCGAGACCACCACGTACCTGCTCTTCGGGACCTTGAACTCGGCCTGGCTGTCCGCGGCCTCGATCACGAGAGGCGTCACCTTCTCCGGGTCCCCGGCCTTGACGAAGAAGACCTCGTCCTTGTCCGAGATCATGTCGAGCAGGAACACCTCGGCCGGCTTGTCGATGACCTCGCCTGCTTCGGTGACCGTCTTCGCGTTCATGATCCGGAAGGCGTCCAGCGCGTCCTCGGAGAAGGGGTTGCGCCGGCGGTCGGGGTCCGGGTGCAGGGGGTAGTTGCCCGCCTTCGAGTCGTCGTCGAGCGCCAGCGAGTGGTTGTTCGACACGGTCTCGCGGGACGAGATGCCGGGCAGCATGCTCTTGACCATCGACGAGTAGCCGGCCATGTAGTGGTGCTTGGCCTCGTGGCCGATCACCCGCACGTCGGCCTTGAGGAAGTCCGGCTCGATCCTGACCTTCGTGTTGCGCGGCGTGGTTCCCACGTCGACGAGGGCGGGGTCGTCGCAGTCGTGGCCCACGAACTTCACGTCCAGGCCGTGCTTCTTCGCGTGCTCCATCGTCCACTTTTCGGTGTTCGCGGTGTAGATGGCCGGGTCGTGCGTCCCGGTGCCGCACAGGACGGTGACGGTGGCGGGCTTGCCCGCCGCGATCTCGCCGAGGAGCACGTCGGTGATCTTGTTCTGCAGCCCGGCGCGGAACTCGTCAGAGATGACCAGGGCCACCTTCTTTCCACCGACCATGTCCCTGAGCCTGGGCCTGTCCAGGGGCGATGCCAGGGCCTCCTCGATGGCCTCGATGGCCGTCTTGTCGGTCCCCTCGCTGGGGCGCGGCTCGATGAACGGGGCGGCGAGCATGTCCTCGTCGATCTCGACGTCGCGCGTCTCGGTGCCGTAGGTAAACGTCAGCTTCTTCTTCATGGCAGCCCTCCCGGATGGGGGGAATGTAGCATCGCGGCTATTTCTGGCAAGGGGGCGCGTTGCAGGAGCGCTCCACGCGCTTCTCAAGAAGCTGCCGGGCCCGTCCTCTGGTAGAATGGGTCCCATGAGCCAGGAAGCGGTCCGGTTCGAGAACGCACGCGGCCAGCAGATCGCCGGGGCCCTCCACAGGCCCTCCGGGTGGGCCGAGGGAGGCCCGTGCGTCATCGTCTGCCACGGGATGCTCTCGTCCAAGGACTCGCCCAAGCACACCCTCTTCGCGCAGCAATTCTCGGAGAGGGGACTCCTGGCCCTCAGGTTCGACTTCGCGGGCCGCGGGGACTCACACGGAGACATGCAGGAGCTCACCGTGGCCGGCGAGGTCCAGGACCTGGCCGCCGCCGTCGCTCTCGTCAACAGCATGGGGGTCGGGTCAGTGAGCCTCGTGGGCTCGAGCCTGGGAGGGGCCGTGGCCGTGCTCCACGCGGGCAAGTTCGGCCACATCGCCTCGCTCGTGACTTTGGCCTCGGTCTCGCGCCCCGCCGCGCTCTTCCGCGACCTGCTCTCACGCGAGCAGATCGAGCGCTGGAAGACGACCGGCACCCACGCCTTCGAGGAGGGCAGCCTCGGGTACGGCTTCTACGAGGACGCACTCACGCAGGACGTGCTCGCGGCCGCGGCCCGCATCACGTGCCCGGCCCTCTTCATCCACGGCTCGAAAGATGAGGTCGTCCCGCCCTCGAGCTCACAGGACCTGCACGATGCGGCGGCGGGCCGCAAGCGGCTCATCGTCATCGACGGTGCAGACCACCGCTTCTCCGACACGACCCACCTGAAACAGGCCCTGGACCTCGTGCTGGGCTGGATCGCTCCCTGAGCTCTGGGTAGAGCCCGATCCCCAGCCATAGCGCGATCTGCCTGACATCCATCCTCAGAGGAAACTTAGCAAGTGTCTCGACCGATTCACCCGTGGAGGTACCGAGCTATCACACCGCTTGACAGTGATACTAATAATGATACTATATCATGGATGAGAAGAAGCTGCTCGCACGGATGCGGAGCAATCCAAACGGAGCTCAGTCGGGGAATGGCGAAGGCGTATCAGGTCAGGCAGGTTCTCAGGGCCATTTCGAGGCTGGAGGCCGTGAATGACGAAGGATAGGTACACGTACCGGGTCACCTGGTACGAGGAGGACGGAGAGCACGTCGGGCTCTGTGCCGAGTTTCCGAGCCTGAGCTGGCTGGCGCGCACGCCCGAGGCGGCTCTACGCGGCATCAGGAAGGTCGTCGCCGGCGTGGTTGCGGACATGCGCAGGAGCGGCGAGAAGATCCCC
>JAFDER010000304.1 GCA_019310245.1 Deltaproteobacteria bacterium | reverse complement strand
GCGCTCTACAGCCTGTGCGGAGGCAAGTGGCGCAAGATCGCGGTCGCCGCGAGCTACGACACCACGCCGATCGAGGCCACCGGCGTCTATGACGAGGTGATCCCCTACCGCAGCGAGGGCGTGGGTCCGCACCTCAAGGAGATCTTCCAGGAGCTCGCCCCCACGAAGGTGGCGATCAACACCTCTCGCGACATGCCCTCCTGCGACGGCCTCACCCTGGGAGGCTACCGGTACCTGCAGGAGTGGCTCGACCCCGGCTTCTCCGACAGGGTGGTGAGCTCCGAGCAGCTCATCGTCTCGTTCCGGGGCCGCAAGATCCAGGACGAGATCGAGATCGTCACCAAGGCGGTGCTCAAGACGCAGGAGATCCTGCGCGAGGCGCTGAGCTCGGCCGTGATCACGCCCGGCAAGACGAGTGAGCTCGACGTGAAGGCGTTCATGGACAAGAAGGTCGAGGAGGCGGGCTACAGGATCTCGTTCTGCATGATCATGGTCGGCCCCGACCGCGGGCACTCCTTCCCCACCGAGAAGATCATCAACCACGGCGATCTGCTGCGCACGGACTTCGGCATCATCGTCGACGACTACCACTCGGACATCCAGCGCACGGCCTACATCCTCAAGCCGGGCGAGACCGAGGCGCCCGAGACCATCCGGCGCATGTGGGACGTGACCTTCAAGGCGAACCGCCTCGCCATGAGCAAGCTCGTTCCAGGCAACAAGGCCTGGGAGGTGGACAAGGCGGCGCGCGACCACATCGTCTCCGAGGGCTTCGACGAGTACCCCCATGCCGCGGGCCACGAGATCGGCCTGTCGGTGCACGACGTGGGCCCGATCATCGGCCCGCAGTGGAAGGAGCGCTACGGCACGGCCGTGGAGCATCTCATCGCTCCGGGCCAGATCTTCGCCGTCGAGCCGATGATCTACGTCGACGTTCCCGAGCAGGGCGGCGTCGTGCAGATCGGGCTCGAGGAGGACGTGGTCGTCGAGGAGGATGGGCCGCGGATTCTCGGCGAGCCTCTCGAGGCGCTCATCCTCATCTAGTTCTGCTTCGGATACGCGGCGCCATGCGGCGTCTGCTTCCTCTCACTGCTCGGTCACGTGCCCGTAGCACGCTCCCTCACCGTGCTCGTCGCTTCCTTGCCTGGCTTGCGTCTCCTTGCAGAACCGTTGCCGATGATGATCCGTTGCCCTGAGCCTGTCGAAGGGCGGGGAGCTCAATGGAGCTCGGAGAAGGTCAGGTCCTCGCACACCGTGGCCACGGGGTCGAGCTCGTCACACTTCTTGTTCGCGCACAGCGACTCGCACGCGTACTCGAGCTCCCCGACCTTCGCCTTCCACCTCACCTCGTCCACGATCCTGAACCGCTCGCTGATCTTGACGTCGTCGGGCTTGCCTCCGACCTCGTCCGCCGTGGCGCTCTGGAGCAGGCCGGCGCTCGCGCAGCCGATGAGCAGCGTGCAGGCGGCCGTGGCGAGTATCGCGCGTGCGTTCATGATGACCTCTCAGTAGCCATTCTCGATCACGAAGTCCGCCGGATGCGGCACCGGCACGCGGATGAACCCAACGGGGTTTCCAAGCACGGGCTCCCGGTCGATCGAGCAGTCCGGCGTGCAGATCAACGTCTCGAGCCAGTGGAACCTCAGGACCACGTCCTGGGTGGGCTCGGTTTCCGTGACCTCGATCCGGTTCATCGACGGCACGGCGCGACCCTGGTTCTGCTGGAAGTAGCTCCATCCCAGCTTGGACTCGTAGATGCGGTGGTTCGGGATGAACTTGATGGGCTCGAGCAGATCCCTGCGCTTCTCCAGCATGGGCCTCGAGTGGGTGAGGATCACCCACTTGACGGCGTAGTCCTGGAGGTAGCGCGCGAGCTCCTGGTCCGTCATGTCGCCCATCGGATTGATGCGGAACAGGTTCGAGGCCGTGTGCTTCATGTTGCGCTCGTGGAAGCCTCCCAGGATCTGCGAGCGCGTGCGCCAGGCCAGGTGCTCGCCGAGCACGTTCCACTCCACGAGCACGCGCCCCTGGCCGTCGTCGTGCGTGGTCAGCCACTCGGAGACTGCCGTGAAGTCGGGCCAGTGAGGCCCGTGGCGGAACTCCATGTGCTTGGGGAACCCGAACGTCCCGAACCCCACCACGTCCGCGATGGGCGCGCTCTTGCCCTCGGGCAGCGGCTTGAGGTCGGGCAGCAGGGCCGGCGTGAAGTAGAGCATGTCGCGCGCGAAGTGGGGCAGGGAGATGAAGATCAGGATGCCGATGACCACGTAGGCCTTCCTCGGAAGGCCCCTCAGCCTGTCGGAGCGCACGAGCCCGACGATGTAGTCGGCGGCCGGGATCACGAGCATGAAGATGGCAGGCAGGATGAACCGGTAGGGCTGGACCTGCTTCGTGATCCAGATGTACCCGCCCAGGTACGTGATCGCGAAGAGCGCCCCGGCGCCGGCGGCGAACGGCAGGAAGCGGTCGTCCCTGGTCTTGCGCCAGCCGATGAGGCACAGGACGGTGCAGGCGATGTACAGGAACCGGAACCCCGTCCTGTTGCCCAGCACGCCCGAGACGAGCGGGTCCTTGCCGATGAGCCCCAGGTAGTCGGTGATGAGGTACGAGACTCCCGCCTGGAAGCAGTAGCCCGAGTCGAGGATGTAGTGCCAGAACCTGAACGCCGTGACGAGCCAGTAGTCGTTGACCGCGATGGTGAAGAGCGCGATCGCCACGATCCCCGCATGCCTCTTCCAGCCCATCGTCCTGAAGGCACGGATGTACATCGCGGCCATGGGGAAGAGCAGCACGACGAAGATGTAGGGGTGGACGAGGTGGCCCCACGCCATGAGCACGGCCGCGGCCGCGGCCCTCCACCACTTGCCGTCGTCGACGTACCTGTAGAAGAGGGCCACGGGAAGCAGCGCGAGCACTCCCGCCTGAGCCCACGCGGTCATCCCGATCCACCAGTTCCACCTCGGGAAGCCGTCGAAGAACCACAGGCTCAGTGCCAGGACCATGGCGAGCAGCGCTCCCCACCTGTCCAGCCGGAACAGCCTGGCCGAGGCGTAGGCGACCCATGGCACGATGAGGTGCGCGAGCAGGATGAAGAGATTGAAGGCCGTGCCCTTCGGCAGGCCCAGCTTCCACAGCGCGAACGTCCACAGCTCCCAGCCCTTGTTGTCCGCGTCGAAGATCGTGCCGTTCGGGTAGCCGGCCAGGAGCTGCACGTCGTATGCCCAGGCCTTGCCCCAGCCGTCGAGCGCCTCGGTGACGCGCCAGACCTGCTCGATGTGCGTGTCGAAGTCGAGCCACGAGTTCGGCTCGGGGCCGAAGATGAGCGACGGCCGCTCGTAGTAGAAGGTGAGCGCGAGGTGCGAGAGCACCACGAGCGTGAACAGCGACGGGTAGGCCGCGCGCCCCAGGAAGCGCTTCAGGCTCGCCGCCTTCTCGGCGTTCCACACCATGGGGACGGCATTATAGCAGGGCAGGCAGGATTTTGCGTCAGCGCACCGTGAACCGGCGATTCCTGTACCCCTCGACCTCGATGGTCACCACGGAGCCGACCTCGACGTCGGTGTGGTGATCGACCTCGCCCTCGTCGACCCCGTGGTGCCCGAAGTGCTCGCTGCGCGGTCCGAAATGGTCCTCGTACTCGATGTGGACACGGTAGGTCTTGAGGGCCTTTTCGGCCGTGCACACGATGTCGCGGTGGTCGGGTCGCTCTTCACCCCACGGCGTCGGAGGCATCGGCTCCACCGTGCAGGTCACCGGAGGACCGAGGAGCTTGCCGCATCCCGCGATCGCCATCGCGGCGAATAGTGCCCATCTGCTGCTCATGCCGTGCCCCTCCACATGTGGCGTGTTGTACCACGGCGGGCCCGTCCTTTGACACATGACGGGAGCCGGGTTATTGCATGGCCACCATGGACGATCAGGGCAAAGCGTCGAGGCGCAGCCGGCGCGGGGTGCTTGTCGTGGTGGGTCTGGGCACCATGCTCGGCGCCCTGTCCGGGTCGAGCGCCATGCTCGCCCTTCCGAGGATCAGCGCTCATCTGGGCCTGGACGTGGGGGCCACCGGGTGGATCATCACCTCGTTCCTCATCGTGATGGCCGTCTTGTTGCTGCCCGCGGGACGCGTGAGCGACATCGTCGGGCACCGCCGCATGTACCTGTCGGGCTTCGTGGTGTTCGGGGTGGCCTCGATCATGTGCGGGCTGGCCCCCTCGTTCTGGCTGCTGCTCGTGGCGCGCGTCCTGCAGGCCGTGGGCGGCGCGATGATCGTGGCACCGGGGCCGGCCCTGCTGACCACCACGTTTCCGTCGTCCGAGAGGGGCAGCGCGCTGGGGATGCTCGCCACCGCCACGTACATCGGGCTGAGCGCCGGACCGTTCGTGGGCGGATGGATCCTGGCGGTGCTGGACTGGAGGTGGGTCTTCTTCATGAACGCGCCCATCGCGCTGGTCGTTCTCGGTGCCGGTCTTTTCTGCCTGCCTCGCGTCGAGAGGGGCGGATCGAGCGGGCGGGTCTTCGACGTTCCGGGCCTCGCGGCCCTGGCGCTCGGGCTGCCCCCGTTGCTGCTGGCCCTGAGCCAGGGATCCGCGTGGGGCTGGACGTCGCCGCTGTTCCTGACCTGCGCCGCGGTCGGCCTGTTGCTGCTCGCCCTGTTCGTCGTGATCGAGCGCCTCGGCGCCCATCCCCTCATCGATCTCGGCCTGTTCGGGTCGCGCACCTTCTCC
>JAFDER010000303.1 GCA_019310245.1 Deltaproteobacteria bacterium | reverse complement strand
TCATCTAGCCGGGGCGATGACGAAGAAGAGAACACTTCCCGACGTCGAACCCGAGTTGAAGCTCCCTCCGCCGCGGCCGATGGTCTGGGCAGCCTCGTCGGGGAAGATCCCCGAAGGAGCTCTCCGAGCTGTGCTCCAGGTACAGGCCTGGAGTCTGGGCAGCCACGTGAGGAGCATACAATGTTGCCAGAAAGGAAGATGTCCATGATGCGTTCAGCATTCACCGCCTGTCTTGCGATCACCTTGGCAGCCGGTACGGCCCGGGCCCAGGAGTGCGACCTGTCATCGAGCCACCCCGAGTGGATCTTCTGCCACGACTTCGAGGCGTCCGACGCGGACGACCTGGGGACGTACTGGAACGACGTCTACGGAGCGCCCGAGAGGGTCTTTCTCACGGACGGCGGGCCCGCGGGGATCGACGGATCGCGGTTCATGAGGATGCAGATCGTCAACGACACGGACGACGCCCTCTCCTCGGGTGTGACCTCGGGCCCCAAGAAGTTTCTGGGCGCCACGGTGGACTGGACCGACCTGTACTTCCGGCGCTACGTCCGTCTCAACGAGGACTTCCACCAGGGCAACTTCATGCACCTGGGCGGCATGAGCGCCTGCCGCCCCGACCTCTACCCGTGGGGGTGCATGGGCCACGCGGGCGAGAGACCCGCGGGCGACGACCGCTTCTCGTCGAACCTCGAGCCGTGGTCCGCCTACGAGAGCCTTCCCTGGCCCGGCAGGTGGGGCTTCTACTCCTACTACCACGAGATGTCGATGGACTGCGGCCACCCCGGGCCGGACGACTGCTACGGCGACATGTTCTCGCCGACGGACGACTTCTTCATCTCACGCGGCGACTGGCACGTGCTCGAGATGATGATCCATCCCGGCACGCCGGGAGGATCGGACGGTTCTCAGACCTTCTGGGCCGACGGGGAGCGGATCTACACGGCCGAGGGCATCGCATGGAGGACCACGGACGAGCTCAGACCCAACCAGGTGGGCCTCTACCTCTACATCCACAACAACCCGGCCCGCACGACCAACATCCTCGACCTCGACAACGTCGTGATCAGCCGCGAGTACATAGGACCCGCTCCCTGCGCTGACGGGGTCGCGATCGGCGCCCCCTGCCTGTGCGGCGGGACAGCGGACCCGGACGACGCGTCCAGCGTCTTCTCGAGCGGGCACTGCTGCTCCGGAGCGTGGCAGTCGTCTCCCTGCGGCACCACGGCTGACGATCCCACCGAGCCCCGCCCGGACGAGGCGCCGGACGATTTCCCCGACGCAACGACGGATCCGTCCGTCGACGCCCCGTCCGACGTCGACGACGACGGAGACGACGGGGACGACCAGGTGAGCGGCTGCGGCTGCATCATCGCTTCATGAGGAACGCCAGGCAACGAGCCGAGCCCGGGAGAGCTTGATGAGTGGAGGCAGGAAGAAAGTCTTGATCACCGCCGGCATCATCGTCGTGGCTGCGGCTGCCGCGGGCCTCCTGTACTTCTACAGGACCCAGACGGCCTGGGTCGAGTCGCCGCCGTATCAGAGAGTGTCCGGAGAGCCTACGCGCACGCTCGTCGTCGTCTACTCGCGCACGGGCAACACCCTGGGCGCGGCAAGGGAGGCCGCCCGTTTCTTCGACGCGGATCTATTGCAGATCGAGGCGCCCCAGTACGCCAGGAACATGAAGGGGCAGATGCTCGCCGGGCGACACGCGGGCGAGGAGGTGACGACGACGCCCATCCAGCATGATCCCGTGGACCTCTCCCGCTACGACCTGATCCTCCTGTGTTCGCCCACCTGGTGGTTCCGACCGGCGCCTCCGCTGTGGTCTTTTGTCGAGAACCACGACTTCGCGGGCAAGCCGGTCTTCCTGCTGATGACGGGCAACAGTCGACGCAAGGATGAGCTCACCGGCAAGTTCGCTGCACTGGTCGAGGAGAAGAACGGCAGGTTCGAGGACTCGCTCTTCATCAGGCGAGGACGGATCTACTGGCAGAAGACTCCGGACGAGGTGAGTGAAGAGGTGCGTGAGGCCCTCGAGGCGCGCCAGAGCGCGTGGCCCTTGACGGCCGCCGCCAACTGAACGAGAGGCCGGCAGGATCGCCGTGCAGGTTCGAGTGCCGGCCGACTCGTGCTATGCTGGTCACATGAGATGGATCGGCATGACGATCGGGCTCCTGGCGCTGGTCGGGTGTCTCGCAGGGTGCGAGGCCGACAAGAAATACACGTGCTCGTGTACGTACATATGCGAGCCTCCCTTCTCCGGAGGGACCGTGACGGACTGGAGTCCCGAGGGGATCATCAAGGCTGAAAGCGAAGGTCAGGCGGAGAGCAGGGCCGAGAGCCTGTGCGACGAGCAGAGCGCGGCGACGTGCGGGGGCGTGGTCTTCGAGAACTGCCTGTGCTCGTGCAGCGAGGCTGACTAGTCCCGGAAGGGGTTCTTGACGAAGATGGTCTCGTTGCGCTCGGGTCCCACGGACACGAGACAGGCGGGAACGCCGAGCCAGCCCTCGATCTTGTCGATGTAGCGGCGGGCCGGGACGGGCAGCTCGTGCAGATCGCGGATGCCCGTGATGTCCTCTTCCCATCCGGGCACGGACTCGTAGACGGGCGTGGCATCTGCGATGCGGTCGAGGGGGATCTCGGGGACCGTCTCGCCATCGAGGGCGTAGCCGGTGCAGACCTTTATCTCGGGGATGCCGGTGAGCACGTCCAGCTTGGTGATGGCGATGTAGGAGACGCCGTTGAGCCTCACGGCGTAGCGGAGCGCGGCGATGTCGAGCCAGCCGCAGCGGCGGGGCCGTCCCGTGGTCGAGCCGAACTCGTGGCCCGCGCGGCGCATGCGCTCGCCCATCTCGCCCGTGTCCTCCGAGGGGAACGGCCCCTCGCCCACTCGCGTGCAGTATGCCTTGGTGACGCCCAGGACTCCTGAGATGCGGGAGGGAGCGAGCCCGGCGCCGGCGGGGGCGCCGAGCGTGCAGGAGTTCGATGAGGTGACGAACGGGTACGTGCCGTGGTCGATGTCGAGCATGGTGCCCTGCGCTCCCTCGAGCATGACGTGCGAGCCGCGCTCGATCTCGGAGTGCAGCACGAGGGACGTGTCGGCGATGTAGGGCGCGAGCGCATCTCCCCAGGTGCGGCAGAGCTCGAAGGCCTCGGAAGGATCGGGAAGGGCCTGGCCGTGCTTCTCGAACTGCGGCGCCCAGTAGCGGTGCATCACGTCGAGCCGGGAGCGGAGATCCTCGGGGGAGCCCACGAGGTCGACCATGCGGATGCCGCGGCGGCCGGCCTTGTCCTGGTAGGCGGGGCCGATGCCGCGCAGGGTGGTGCCGATGAACACGCTCGAGCCGTCCTTCGCGGACTCGGAGAGTGCATCCGCCTGCTTGTGCAGGGGCAGGATCACGTGCGCCCGGCGGGCGATGGCGAGGCGGTCGGGGGAGAAGGGCCCGATCCCGGCCTCCACGCGCTTCATCTCGGCGAGGAGGACGGAGGGATCGATCACCATGCCCTGAGCCAGGATGCAGCGCACGTTCTTGCGCAGAGAGCCGGAGGGCAGCAGGTTGAGAATGACCTTCTCGTCGCCGAGCACGACCGTGTGTCCGGCGTTGTTGCCTCCCTGGAAGCGGACGCTGACCGTGGCGAACTCGCAGAGGAGATCAACGAGCTTGCCCTTGCCCTCGTCGCCCCACTGGAGCCCCGTGAGTACGATGACGCTCATCGGTGCGCGATGGTAGGCGGTTCAGGTTGGATCTTCAAGACGGGATCGTCCCCGATCCGGGACGAGGGTTCCGAACTCGGAGGGCGTGACGGTGGTCATCTTGTAGGTGCCTC
Source organism: Deltaproteobacteria bacterium (assembly GCA_019310245.1). Lineage (GTDB taxonomy): Bacteria > Myxococcota_A > Polyangia > DRWM01 > DRWM01 > JAFDER01. The sequence goes on along the minus strand of JAFDER010000303.1, from coordinate 904 downwards.
CCGCGGGATCCAGGGTGTATCTCTGGATCTCCCGGACCCCGGTGCCGTCCACGTCGAAGACGTGGAAGCTCGAGAGCCTGTACGGCCGGATCCTGCCATGGCGGGTGGCGGAGGCCACGCCGACGACCTGCCAGACCACGCCGTTCTCGCGGTGGCTGAGGTAGCAGTTGCGATGCAGGTGGCCATGGAGAAGAAGAGCGCTCCTGCCCTTGAGGACCTTGTAGAGATCGGGGTAGTCGCGCAGGCCGTTGAGCCAGGGGCCGATTGCGTTGCGGGACCGCCTGAAGGGCGGGTGGTGGAGGAGCAGGACGGGGAAGCAGCGGCGGACGTCGTCGCGGCGGAGCGCCTGGACGACGCGGTCCATCTGCCGGTGACCGATCCGGCCGCCGGCGACGAGGGGCGGCCGGGGCAGGGCCGTGTCCAGGCCCATGAGGGCCACGCCGTCGCGGAGCCTCACGACCGGGAATGGATCCGGGGAAGCTGAATCGCCGCGCATGTAGGGCTCGAGATAGGCCATCATGCGGTGGTCCCTGTCCGCGCCGCGCGTGTACCTGTCGTGGTTGCCCGGCACCACGGTGATGCGATCGGGAGGCATGTCGAGCCTCTCGAGCAGGTGGCGCAGCTCCGCGAACTCGATGCCGAGAGAGAGGTTCGTGAGGTCGCCGGTGATGGCCAGATGGTCGGGTCTGGCCTCCCGCAGGGCGTCGACCACCTGATCCAGCATGCCCGAGTCGTGCTGGAAGCTCCTGAGGAAGCGCAGGTTGACGTAGCCCGTGATGCGCTTGTTGAGAAACCGGTGCACGGGCACGTGGAGCCGCGCCAGGTAGTGGATGTCCGAGAGGTGGGCGAGTCTCATCCCATGACAAGATAAGGATGGACCGTCAGCGGGTCAAGAAACCGCAAC
>JAFDER010000676.1 GCA_019310245.1 Deltaproteobacteria bacterium | reverse complement strand
CCATCTGCTCGAGCTTGTTGGCCATGGTGGAGTTCTCGGCACTCAGCTCGTCGATGCGCTCCTGGTCGAAATTGCGCATGTCCTCGAGGTCCGCGACCTGGGACTCGAGGTCCTTGATCTTCTTGAGTGCGCTCTCGTACTCCTCCTGGGACACGCACCCGAGGGCGATGGCGCAGGCGGCGGCCGTGACAACGATGCGTTTCATCTTGCGTTCCTCTCCTTCTTCCCCCTGGGGGACTAGAGCTCCTTCTCGAGATCGGACAGGTCCGGCAGCTCGTCCAGATTGGGCATGAGGGTGATCTCGATCCTGCGGTTCTGGGCCTTGCCCTCGACCGAGTCGTTCGACGTCGCGGGCTGGTACTCCGAGTAGCCGGCCGCGGACAGGCTGGTGGGCATGACTCCCATCTCCTGCATGTAGCTCACCACGGCGACGGCGCGCGCCGTGCTCAGCGCCCAGTTGGACTTGAACTTGTGCCCCTTGCCCAGCGGCACGTTGTCCGTGTGACCCGCCACCTGGAACTCGCGGTCCGGGATGGTCGAGAGCACCGCGGACACCTCGCCCAGCGTGCTCTGGCCCTCCTCGCTGAGCTTGGCCTTGCCGGAGCCGAAGAGGATGGCGCTGGGCAGCTCGAGGACCATCTTGCCGTTCTTGACCTTCACCTTGAGCTTGCCCGACTCGATCATGGCCTTGAACTTGCCGAGCATGTTCTTGAGGGTCCCGAGCCGCTTCTTGGCCAGCTCCTCCTTCTTCTTCATCTCCTCGATGATCTTCTGCTTGGCCTCCAGGTCGGCCATCGTGTTCTCCAGATCCGCATGGGCGGCCGCCAGGCTCGACTGGGCGTCCGAGAACTTCGCGCTGAGCGCGGCCTTGTCGCCGCCGAGCTTATCCACCTCGGCCTCCAGCGCCTCCTGGTACTTGAGGATGGTGGCGATGCGCATGTCGAGGTCCGCCTTGGTGGCCTCGAGACCCTTCTTGTCCTTGTTCAGTCCGTCAACCTCGTCCTCGAGGCCGGCGATCTGGTCCTGGTACTTGCCGCAGCAGCCGGAAGCGAGTAAGGCCGCCAGGCTCGCGATGAACACTGCCCTCATGAGACTCCTCCTTTTCAACCCGAGTAAACCCTCTCGGGTCTGCATCGTCAAGCGCCCAGCGTGCGGAGCCACAACAGGAACGGATCCGGGTCCGCGCGGGCCCTGTCAATGGCGAGCGCCACGATCTCGTCGCGATTCTCGGACTCGTCCCCGTAGGCACCGTAGGCGAACCCGCCGGGATCGATCCCGGCGCTCCTGACCTTGAGCGCCGCGCCCTTGACGAAGTTGCCCGTGGCGAGCCCCGGCGCCAGGCCCGTCACCTCCTCGATCCGCTCGAGCAGCTCGGTGATCCCGGGGCAGGGCTCGGCGGGCGTCTCGCCGAGCTGCGCCTCGAGCAGCCCGTAGTAGAGCGTCTCGAACGTCTCCCTCATCCTGGTCAGCTCCACGACGTCGGGCTCCCGGCCTGTCTTCATCGTCACGGCGTCGCGGAAGATGGCCCGGTCCGTCCTCCCGCCCATGGGCACGTCCTCGAGCGCGTCCTCCCATCCCCACAGCTCTCCGTCCTCCCGCCCATGGGCACGTCCTCGAGCGCGTCCTCCCATCCCCACAGCTCGGTGAATGCCCTGCGCATGGCCTTGGAGCCGGAGCGCTTCGCGTCCACGAGCGTGAGGTCGACGTCGAACAGCACGGCGATCATCGCGAGTCTTTCCTCCTGCGCGGCGAGTGCTAGACTCTAGCGCCTGGAGGCGGGAGACTCAACAGCCCATGAGATGCACCGCAACGACGATCCTGGCCTGCTGCGCAGCACTCTCCTGCTCGTCGAAGGGGCCGGCCGGCCCCACGCCGGTACCGGGTCTCATTGTCCTGGAGGGTGATCACGGCACGCTCGAGATCGACACTGATCCCTTCTCGATCACCCTGCGCGACGCGGACGGGGTGGCCCTGCTCAGCACGCCCGCGGATCCCGTGGACGACGCGGACGCCGGCCTGACCTTCGGCACGTTCGCCGCGCTCGAGGCCACGCACTACTACAACCCGGCCCACACGGACCCGGACTCGAGCGACCGTCGCTGGGTCCCC
>JAFDER010000302.1 GCA_019310245.1 Deltaproteobacteria bacterium | reverse complement strand
TGACCACGTGCGAGAAATGCCGGCTCATGGTGTTCATGAGCACCTTGTAGTACTCGACGCTTCCCGCGTAGGCCCACACGGCGATGAGCCCTTCCTTCGAGAGGTGGGCGCCCGCCGTCTCGAAGAACTCGTCGGTGTAGAGCGGCGATGAGGGGATGACCGAGGGGTTCTCGATGTCCACCACCACCGCGTCGTACGTCTCATGCGAGAGCCTCAGGTGATGGAACCCCTCGTCCTCGACGATGTTCACCTTCTCGCTCGTGAACACGTCTTCGGTGGATTCCGCGAAGTGCTTGGTGGCCATCTCGATGACGGCAGGGTTGATCTCGACCACGTCGATCGGCCCGAGGCTCGGCGACCCGGCGAGGGCCAGGAGCGTGTAGCCGCACCCGAGCCCGACGGACAGGACGCGATTCATGCTCGCCGTGCCGCTCTGCCTGTCGCGCTCCTCGAACACGTAGCCCACGAGCGCTCCCATCTCGTACTCGCTGTCGTTCTTGTTCTCCACGCACAGGACCCGGTAGTTGACGTACATGATCTTGCCGAGCTCCGGGTGCCGGCCCACGGTGATCAGGCCGTGGGGAGAAGTGCGTCGGTCGAGCACGTCGAAGAAGACCCAGGAGTCGGCGTCGAACCAGGACGGACGGTCGGCCTGCGAGGGCGCCCGGTCCGGTCCCCAGCCCGTCGCGAGGAGGTAGATCGATGCCGAGAGCGCGAGCGCCGAGGCGCCGACGCCCGGCCAGGACCGCCTCGCGCCCGAGGCCCAGCCGGCGATGGAGAAGTTGAGAGCGGCCGTGATGTAGACCGTGGTGCGGATGCCCAGGAGGGGCAGGGCGAAGACACCGGCCAGGAGGGCCCCCAGGGCCGAGCCAACCAGGTCGAGGACGTAGACCCATGAGATCCCGACCGCGCTCTCGCCGCTCTCGTCGGCTCCCCTGGCGAGCACGAGAGGGAACACGACGCCCATGAGCACGGCGGGGATGCCCACGTGCACGGCGCACACCATCATCTTGAGCACCACGAACGTCCAGGTGTTCGGCATGCTCCGTTCCAGCCCGTCGAGGATGACGGGCAGGTAGCCGAAGTTGGCGAACTCGAGCAGGGCGTAGGCGCCCGCGAGCAGCTGCGAGACGAAGACCAGCGTGAGCGGCGAGACCTTCGCGTGCAGGGCCCTGAAGACGATCGTTCCGACGGCCAGGCCGAGCAGGAACACGGCCAGCACAAGGCCCACGGAGTGGGTGTCCTCGACGAAGAAGAAGAACAGGGTCTTCGTGGCGATGACCTCGTAGACGAGTGACGTCAGGCCCACGAGAAATGCCAGCACGAGGGTGGTCTTGAATCCGAGGGGTGTCTTGCTCACGGGAGAGAAGAGAAATACCACACCGGACGGCAAAGATAAACGCGGGATGGACGGGCCCGGGTCAGTGCACGAGCCGGCCCCTGGCGCGCACGAGCTCGATGGCCTCGGCGGCGATCTCGGCCACGTCAGGATTGGAGTCCTCGAGAAGCGGGAGCAGTCGCGGCTCGGCCGAGGGATGGCCGATCTGGCCGAGCATGTCGGCCGTGTCGCCTCTCAGCGCGGCGTCATCGGATCCCAGCTGGCGCGAGAGCGCCTCGACGCGGCCGTCCAGGGTGGTCGCATCGAGCGTCATGGCCTCGGCCGCTGCGAGCATGAGGCCCATGCGCGACGAGGTGGTGCTCGCGGCCCACTCGCTGACAAAGGCCGCGGAGCCCTCATGCGTGAGGATCTTGCGTGCTGCCTCCTCGATGAGCCCGCCCTCGAGGAGCGAGCGCAGGACCCTGGCCTCGTACCCCCCGCTTTCCCTCTCGAGGAGCTGCTCGGCGAGCTCTCCGGCCTCGACGACGCCCGTCAGCCTGAGCTCGCCGTCGATCAGGGTCAGGGGCACGGACCTGACGGCGTGCCGCTCCGCGAGCTCTGGAAACTGCTGTGCGTCCACCACGGAGACGGTGACGGCGCTGTTGGCCAGGGCGACCTCGATGGCCGACGACACGGCACGCGGGCAGTGCGGGCACGCGGGAGCGATGAAGACGACGATCTGCGCCTCGACGCCGCCCGGGGCCCCGCCACCGCGGGAGAGCTCGATCAGGGCCTGCACGAACGGCGCGGCCTCGGGGCCCTCCGGGACGGCGTGGTAGCGGATCGTGCACCTGTCCGTGGCGCAGATCGTCACGAGGGGCTCGTCGGACGGCTCCCCCTGCACGATCTCCATCGTGCCCCCCGCAGCCTGCCCGTAGCTTCGAGCCGTCTCGATGAGGTGCTTCGAGAACGGCGTCTCCCCGGGGCCGGGATGGAGGGTGAGCGTGACGCGCACCCGGGCGTCCTGCATGCCCTCCATCACGCGCTCGAGGTCTTCTCGCGCCGGCATGGTCCGTCTCCTGCTGTTGACACGACTCGCGGGCAGTCGAATGATGAGCCTATGATGCGAGAGTCCCTCAGCGCAACCGCCGTCGTCGTGCTTCTCGTCTCGTGCACGTCGGGCGGTGCCCCGCGCTCTCCGGCCGACTCCACGGCCTCGTTCACCGACGGTGAGGCCTCCCTCATCACGCGCGCCGGCCCGGACGAGCCCATGGAGATCGTCGCGAACGACTCGGAGGCCGGGGATGCCTTCCTGCGCGGCAACGGCCTTCCGGTGGATCCATCCGATCCCCTCCTGGCCTTGCTCGAGGCCAGGATGCGCGCGACGCTGCTCGAGGCAAAGGGCGTGGGCATCGCCGCGCCGCAGGTGGGGATCGGACGCAGGGTGATCCTCGTCCAGCGAAAGGACATGGAGCCGGAGCAGCCGGTGCTCCTGTACCTCAACCCCAGGATCGTCGAGATGAGCGACGGGAAGCTGATCGACTGGGAGGGCTGTCTCTCCATCCCGGCGGGGTTCGGCCGGGTCTACCGCGCCGCCTCGATCGTCGTCGAGCACGTGAGCGCGGAGGGCGAGGCGGTCAGCGAGTTCGTCTCGGGCTACACGGCCCGCATCTTCCAGCACGAGATCGATCACCTCGACGGCGTCCTGTTCATCGACGTCAAGGAGCCCGGCAAGCTCATGCCCGAGGACGAGTACCGACAGATGAAGGCTCTCGAGAAGGAGCAGGAAGGGCAGGGATAGGAGGCTGGCCCTTCGACGGGCTCAGGGCAGCGGGAGTGGGCAGGGCTAGCCGTATCGGTCCCTGAGCGTTCTCTTCGAGATCTTGCCCGAGCCCGTCCTTGGCAGATCGGACAGAAACACGACCCCGCGCGGCACCTTGAAGGAGGCGAGACGGGCGCGGCACCATTCGATGATCTCCGCCTCGCCGACCTCCTCGCCGGGCCCGAGCACCACGGCGGCGCGTACGGACTCGCCCCATCTCTCGTCACCGACGCCGAACACGGCGGCTTCGAGGATCTTCGGGTTCTCGTACAGCGCGTTCTCCACCTCGATGCTGTAGACGTTCTCGCCGCCGGTGATGATCATGTCCTTCCTGCGATCGACGATGTTCACGTAACCCTCGCCGTCGAGCACGGCGAGGTCGCCCGTGCACAGCCAACCGTCGCGGAACGCCGCAAGGGTCTCCTCGGGGAGGTTCCAGTATCCCGGCGTCACGGTCGGGCCGCGCACCTGGATCTCGCCGACCTGCCTCTCGTCGGCGGCAACGGGCTCTCCGTCCTCGCCCACGACCCTGAGATCCACGCCCTTGAATGGACGGCCCGTCTTGGACCTGTACTCGAGCTGCTTCTCTACGGGCAGGTCCAGGAGGTGATCCTCGAGGATGGACAGCGTCAGGTAGGGGCATGTCTCGGTCATGCCGTAGGTCTGGATGTAGTCGCACCCGAAGACCTCCATCACGCGCCGCACGAGCTCTGGCGCGATCGGAGCGCCTCCCGAGAGCACCACCCTCAGGCTCGACAGATCGAACTCCTCCACCGCCGGATGCTTGACCATCAGGTTGAGCATCGTGGGGATGAGGTTGCTCAGCGTGATGCGGTGCTCCTGCACGGCACGCAGTGCGTCCCCGGCCTCGAAGCGCGGCACCATGACGTGCCGTCCGCCCGCCCAGGTCACGGCGAACACGGCCCACGCGTCGGCGAGATGGAACATCGGCGCGATGTGCCCCCACACGTCCGAGTGCGTGATGGACAGCTCGTCGATGGCGGACCGGGCGTGGATGCAGACGTTTCGGTGCGTCAGCATCACGCCCTTGGGCCGGCCCGTGGTTCCGCTCGTGTAGTAGAGGTGGGCGACGTCCTCCTCGCTCACCGCGGGAGGCTCGAATCCCCGCGCACCCCCGCCTGCCATGTCCTCCCATCCCTCCGAGTCGGTCCACACGATCCGCTCGAGCACTCCATCCTGGATCAGCCCGGCATGGCGCTTCGATGCGAGCGCCCACCTCGCCCCCGCGTCGTCCAGGATGAACCCGATCTCGCGAGGCGAGAGCCTCGTGTTCAGCGGCGCGGCGACGAGGCCCGCAGCGGCGCACGCGTAGTACGACTCCAGGAAGGCGCCCGTGTTGTCCTCCAGGATCGCGACCCTGTCCCCCGGGCGCAGTCCCGCCTCGTGCATGCAACGGGCGAGGGAGAGGGTCCTGTGCCCGAGCTCTGCATACGAGGTCCTCCGGTCACCATCCTCGACGGCGATCCGATCGGGGTCTCGAGACGCGCCTTCCGTCAATGTATTCCAGATATTCAGCGGCATCGAGTCCTTGCTCCGGCGCACTCTACGGCCATCTTCGGTCATTCATGGGATTCCTGTATGCTCTGCTTGTAACT
>JAFDER010000301.1 GCA_019310245.1 Deltaproteobacteria bacterium | reverse complement strand
CCTGAGATTGTGCGAGGGCGTGATCAGGTCCTCCGCCGTCGCGGCGAAGGCGGGGAGACGTCGCCGCCTCGCTCCGGCAGCTCGGTGCGCTCGCGGCTCGGGCCGTAGACGGGCTCGCGCAGGGCCGCCAGGAAGCGGCGCTGGAGATCGAGGAGTGTTGCATCAGACTGCATGAGCGAGCCTCCCTGCCGTGTGGTCCCAGTACCGGGACGCCTTCAGGGCCTCGGCATGCACCTCCTCGAAGGCAGGGATGCGCGCGTCCCACTCGAGCAGGGTCGGCGTGGGACCGGCCAGCTCGATGGCCCTGGCGTAGAGCTTCCAGACGGGATCGATCACGGGGTGATCGTGGGTGTCGATGATGAAGCGCTCGTATCTGGCGTGACCCGCGATGTGGATCTGGGCCACGCGCTCGTGGGGCACGTTCTCGACGTAGGTCATGGGGTCGAACCCGTGGTTGACCGAGGAGACGTAGATGTTGTTGACGTCGAGCAGGATGCCGCAGTCGGCGCGCTCCGCGACCTCGGTCAGGAACTGCCACTCGGTCATCTCGGAGTCGTGGAACTCGGCATAGGAGCTGACGTTCTCCACGGCGAAGGGCACCTCGAGCGTGTCGCGGATCATGCGGATGTTCCGGGCGGAGCGGTCCACGGCCTCCCAGGTGTAGGGAAGAGGAAGCAGATCGTGGCTGAACGTGCCGTCCACGCTTCCCCAGCACAGGTGGTCCGTGACCCACGGCGTGCCCGTGCGCTTCACGAGGTCCTTGATCCGCATCAGGTGGTCACGGGAGACGCCCTCGGCCGAGCCCACGTACAGGCCCACGCCGTGCTGGACCACGCGGTACTGCTCCAGGATCCTGTCGAGGTGGTGCAGGGCCAGACCGCCGCCCAGCATGTAGTTCTCGGAGATGATCTCGAACCAGCTCACGTCCGGCTTGCGCGAGAGGATGTGGTCGATGTGCTTGGAGCGCAGTCCCACGCCTATCTCCAGGTCCGAGCGGCCGTTGAAGCGATTTCCCGTCATGGCGTCCTCCGTCGGGCGGTCGGGGGAGCGGTCTCCCCCGACCCGCCCTGACTCGTGCCTGGATTACTTTCCTCCGCACCCGTTTTTCCCGGAGCAGGAGTCCTTGTCCTTCTTCTTGTCCTTCTTCTTGTCCTTCTTCTTGTCCTTGTCCCCGCCGCTGTCCTTGCCGCTGCACCCGCTCTTGCCGGAGCAGCCCAGCTTCTCGGCCGTGGGCTTGTCACTCGCGCTGGACATCAGAAGGTTCTTAGCGGATTTCATAACTTTCTCCTTTGTTTTCGTCATGTTCTGTTGCGCTCACGGTGTTGCGACCGTGATGTGTGCTTCACTGGGTGGGTCGCCGGCGGGCGGGAAGGATGAACATCGACGGTGCTTATTTCTGAAAGAACGGGTCCGGGACTGTTAATTATTTTAACGTTTCCGGGGATGTATCGCTTTTTCGGAAGCTGACGTTTATTGTATGCAATCAAGATCAACGGGACGATCGAGGCAAGGAGGACAGAGATGAAGTGGAGACGCTGCACCATGGTCATGGTCGTGTGCGCCATGTTCCTGGCAACGTGTGCGGAGAAGCGGCCGCCCATCAACCGGGTCCAGCCCAACGTGGCCGCCAAGGTGGACTTCGACGGGGAGTGGTACTACCAGCAGACCGTCGTGGACCTGGACACGTCCGCCAACTACACCACGGTCGGGGACAACGCGTTCTGGAACATGGAGCGCATCCGGTGGGACATCCAGGAGGATTTCCTCTACGCGCGCAGATCATTCGAGTGGGTCGAGAACTCGGACAACACGAGCTTCAACCTCGAGCAGGCCCACAGCCGCTACACCGGCGCGACCATGTACGAGGACGGGACGCCCTACATGGGCGCCGTGGTCGCCGCATACAAGATCGAGAGCCACTTCGACATCCGGCGGGAGTACAACCCCACCACGGGCGAGGAGCTCAACATCATCATCGAGGACAGCGTCGACAGGCCGTGGCACGAGCGCGAGTTCATGCGCGTGGACTGGTCCCAGAACCTCGCCACGGACTTCGACTTTGACTACTTCTACTACGCCAAGGGCGAGCTCATCATCGACCCCATCCCCTACTACGTGCAGGAGAACGGCCCGGAAGAGTACCAGCCCGTCTTCGACCGCAAAGAGGACGGGGATCTGTACTACTTCGACGTCGTGCAGCAGCTGACCGTGCACCCCGCCACCACGTACTACGAGCGCTACGGCAGGGAGGTCCCGGTCTGCTGGTTCTTCGTCGACGCCGGCGTGGACTGCGCGACCACGGTGCTGACGGTGCGCTCGTCCTTCCTCCAGGTCGACGACGAGGGGGAGGACTTCGAGCCGCTCGAGTTCAAGGGCGCGATCAACGAGGTCTTCGGCCTGTGGACCGTCGACCGTCTGCGCTACGACCACCGCGAGGGCTTCCGCGAGTTCAGCAAGCGGCGCTACGCCCAGAAGCACAACATCTGGGTACGCAGCCACAGGGCTCCCGACGACGTGAGCGACGTCTCGTGCTCGAACGACGACGATTGCGCGGGCCGGGGCGCGGTCTGCACGGGAGGCTCGTGCACCTACGGCCACTGCCAGGACAACACGCACTGCGCCGAGAGCGGCTCGCGGTGCGACGACGCCGTGGGCCTCCAGATCGGCCTCTGCGCGGTTCCGTGGGGCGACTTCCACTTCGACGTGGACTGCACGGCGGACGAGGACTGCTCGCTGCTCGGCCTGGCATCGAAATGCGACTCGCGTGCGGGCGGCAGCTCGCAGTGCACCATCCCGGGAGTCGCGGGATTCTCGAGCCGAGCCTGCGACACGGACGAGCAGTGCGGCGAGGAAACGACGTGCCTCGTGGCCGGCCGATGCACCATTCCGTACCCCGAGCGCACGTCCAAGCCGGTCGTGTTCTACATGTCCGGAGGCTGGCCCGAGGACCTCGAGGGCGTCCGGCTCGGCATCGAGCAGGACTACGACTGGACCATGCGCCGCTCGGTGGCAGCCGCGCAGGGCCTTCTGGCCAACGCGCCCAACTCGGATCTCGCCTGCACCACGAACGCCCACTGCTCCTTCCTGGACGGCAGCACGTGCATCCAGGACGAGGGCCACGTCTACTACCACCACTGCAGCATCCCGGTCCCCCAGATGTTCTACCTGTGCCGCAGCCCTGTGCGCGAGGGCGACCCCGAGGCCTGCGGACCCGCGGGCCGCACCATCCGCCTGGGAGACCTGCGCTACAACATGGTCCACTACTCGCGCGAGTGGAACCCGCTCTCGCCCCTGGGCCAGTCGCCGACGGCGCCGGATCCCTTCACCGGCCGGATCTTCGGCATGACCACAACGCTCTACGACGCCATCGACTACGTCGCCTTCCGCTACCTCGAGCGCGCCATGCTGCTCAACGGATCCCTCGACCCCATGGACTTCATCGACGGCGTGAACCTCGAGCACTGGGTCGCGGACATGGTGATCAACCTCAGGGAGCGAGGCGAGCACACGCTGACCGAGGAGGAGATCCTCGAGATGTACAGGGCCCGCGACACGGAGTGGATGAGCCGGCTCAGCCGCCCGGAGAGCTCGGGACGGCCCGAGGGGCATGCGCACGCCGACGGCCTCTTCCCCATCATGCTCGAGCAGCTGCGCTCCACGGGCACCTTCGACGCCGACCGGGACCCGGGCGACTCCTTCCTGCACTCCCTGCACCGCACGCCCATCGAGTCGCTGATGATGAGCGACGAGATCCTGATCGGCAACAACATCATGCCGGGCACGCCGCTCACCGACGAGGTGCTCGACCAGTCATCCATCGCCTCGCCCGAGTACCACGTGTCGCGCGACCAGCGCGAGGCCTGGTTCCAGGAGCACAACTTCGGCCGGAACGTCTTCTATGCCGATCTCGCCGACGTGAGCCTCGAGAGCCTGGCCCGGGAGATCGAGGGCATGGACCAGGAGGAGGCCTACCAGCTCCTGCGCAAGCGCACGTGGAGAGGCGTCATCACGCACGAGCTGGGCCACGCCTTCGGCCTGTTCCACAACTTCACGGGCAGCGAGGACACCGTGAACTTCCCCGAGGAGTGGTGGGCCGCCCGCACGAACGACGGCTCCCACCTGCCCCGCGCCGGAGAGCCTCTCACCGACGAGATGATCGACCGCGGCATCAACGATCTCGGCTACTCCTCGGTCATGGACTACAACGCCAACTACGCATCGCAGGGGCGCCTGGGCTCCTACGACCGGGCCACCCTGCTCTTCTCCTACGGCCGCTCGCTCGAGGTCTACGCCGAGCCCGACACGGGCAATCCCCTGGCCCTGGGAGGCATGACCCACGACGACCTGCGCGAGTACTGGACGAGCGCGGGCTCGTTCCTGTTCTTCCGCGGCCGGCCGTGGTCGTACCACTACACCGAGTTCTACAACATGGCGGGCTCCGAGCTGTTCGAGCGCGACTACCGCGCGATCGTCCCGGTCGACGGCCTGCAGGACGACCTGATGGGATGGGTCGACCCCGCGGACGAGGAGGGCCCGGTCTACTCCCGCGTGCCGTATCTGTACTGCAACGACTACCGCGCGGACCTGGGCGAGAACTGCCACAGGTGGGACTTCGGCTTCGACGTCTACGACCGCATGAAGCACTACATCCAGCAGGACGAGTGGAACTACCTCACCCGCAACTTCCGCCGCGGCGCCATCTCCTCGGACGACGAGTCCTTCACCTCGGGTGCATACAGGCGCTACTACAAGCGCTTCAAGATGATGCACGACTACTACAACCTGATCGATTCGCTCTGCCACATGTACTACACGGACGAGGACTGCGAGGAGTTCAACACCGACATGCAGAGGGGCTTCGGCGTCTACACCGCCGCGATCAACGATGCCTTCAACGTGATGGCCCGCACGATCACTCGCCCCGACGCGGACATCTACAACGTCGTGGTCCGCGGTGACGGCACGCAGGTCCACGCCTACGACGGGTGGATCCGCCCGACCACCATCGAGCTGCCCGTCACGGACGGGCGCTACTTCACCACGAGCTGGCGCGACTCCACCGGGGCGGACGAGTGCGGCGTGCAGTTCTGGGAGTGCCTGCACCACTACGGCTTCTACCTGAACAAGGTCATGGCCATCCAGGCCATGAGCGAGGCCGAGACGTTCTTCACGGCCCGCGACACGGCCGAGGACATCCGCATGTGGCGCATCAGCTACTTCGACGACTACTCCTCCCAGATCATGGACCTCATGGGAGGCATCCTGGCCGAGGACTACGCCGCCATCGCACCCTACATGTCGCCGCCTCCCATGGAGGGCGACCCGCCGCCCTTCGTCCTGCGCGACTACGCCACCCCGGCCTTCGACCCCGAGATGCCCATCGGCGCCCTGCCAGTGGATCCCTACACCGGATTCACGGTCCAGCTCTACGCCGCCGTTCTGGGCTTCGCGCGCATGCACACGAACTTCGACAACCGCTTCATCACCTCGGCCCGCCTGTGGATCCGCGGCGGCGACCACGGCGTTGACCCCGACGTGGGCACCGTGGACTTCGAGGACCCGGAGACGGGCATCGTCTACTCGGCGATCGCCCGCACGGACGGCCAGGGCATCGCCCAGCGCATGATCATGCACGCCAACGCCCTGCGGGCCCGCTCGCCCCTCTGCAACCCGTCCGAGCCCACGGCCCTCGACTACTGCGTCGGCGGCATGACCGTCGACGAGCAGAACCAGGCCGAGCTCGAGATGCTCCTCTACCGCGACCAGCTCGACTTCATGGTCCACCTCACCGCCCGCTACGACAACTGGGCCTTCTCCTACGGAGACCCCTACAACCCCGGCGACGTCCCCCCCGACTGGGAGTAGCTCCCCTGCTTCCAGGTCGTTTTCGAGAATAATCGACTCTGCCAGGCTGCGACCGCAAGCTGTTGCGCGGTCGCATTCGAGAGTCTACACTTGCTCTAGTGGATGCGGGGAGTCGTGCAAGCGGCTCTCGTCACGACCATCCGGAAA